>DUGV01000143.1 GCA_013331225.1 Methanolinea sp. | reverse complement strand
GCAGGATCTCCGGCAGCGGGATCATGTGCTGGTAGGGAGGACGTGGCCGGGACTCTCCGGTGGAGAGTTCCCTCGCCCTGTCAAAGACCCCTTTCTTGATCCGTCCCGCATCACCAGGGCACTTCCAGGCATGCGCTGCCGCCTCGTCAGAAGTGAACTGACGGAAACAGCGGGAGCAGGCGGTGCGGTTGTACTTCCCCTCCTCGGGAAAGAGGCCGACGTTCTGCACGACACGCCCACCGGAGACGGCCTCGAGAACCCCCGCAGGCGTCGCCTCCTTCACTTCTAGTACCACGTATTCCCTTCCCATCCTCCAGGGATCTGGGCCGTGGGCATCGGAACTGGAGATGAACGGGACGCCGTACAGGTCGGGGATGGCCGCGCCGTAGGAGTTGTCCGCGGAGAGCCCGAGCTCGAGGAAGTCGATTGGCTCGCTCCCGTAGCACTCCCCGACATGATCATGGCTCGCGTACATTGATGTCCAGGGAGTGAACGCGTGGGCGGGGCCGACGAGGCCGCCTGCGTCGTGCACGGCACATGCGATCTCCTCGCCAGAGTGGCGGAGGCGCGGCCTTCCGGTCGTTGCGATGTCCTTTCCCGACAGCGCGAACGTCTCTTGCAGGTCGGAAAAACCGGAGAAGTCGTCCATCAGGACGAGGTGGTGGACGCGGTTCCGGTCCTCGACCTCTGACGAGGGAACGACGATGACTTCCTCAGGATCACGGCCGGATAAGAATACCTCCCATTCGCGGCGCCATGCCGGGTGGAGCGCATCGCCGCTCCCGATTGCGACGAGGCCCTTTCTTCTTGCGGCCTCGACCATGGCATGCGGGACCATGCGTGGAGACGAGGCGATGGAGAAACGGGAGTGGAGGTGCAGGTCGCAGGTCACGTGCCTGCAGTCAGACGATGTACCGGAGTTCATCGCTCTCGGCGGCGCGCTCGGTGTCCACGAGCTTCTGGATCATGTGCTCCATCTCCATCCCCCTCTCCTGGAGGGTCGTGGCGTCGACCCGAAGGTCGAGGAGGGCGCAGAGCACATCGAGGACCCGTGATGCGCTCTTTGGGTCGACCAGGTAGCCCGAGGTCTCGCCCATCAGGCAGATCCCCTCGATACCCCGCACCCGCCCGAGGCCGAGCAGCAGCCCCGCGGCCCCGATGATCCCGCCGCCCGGCTCATCCGGGCTGATGACTGCACCTGCGGCCTCGATCTCGTCGCGAAGCATGCCATCGTTGACCGCCCCGAGCACCCGCGGGACGTCCACCAGGTGCCCGACGCCGTAGCCGCCAAGGGTGTAGGTGCGGGAGACCCCAAGCTCCTCCGCGATCGAGAGGAAGGTGTCCGCAAGAAGGTAGTGTCCCTCTGCAGACGTGCTCTGGAAGTCGCCGACCAAAAAGAGGATCCGCCGGTCCTCGCCGTCATAAAAATAGATCTCGTTGTTCGCGAGCCGGACCGTTCCGTTCTCCCCGATGATCACCTGCGGCGGGAAGAAGATCGACTCGATCTCCGCGATCTTCCTTGCGCCAAGTTCGTGGATCAAGTGCTCGGCCACGAGTTTTCCGACGTGGCCGATGCCGGGGAGCCCCTCAATGAGGACGGGGGCGGAGACCTCACCAGGCTCGATTCCGAGGTAGCGGACAGTTATCTCGTCCATCCCTTCATCACCCTCCGGTAATGGCCGTAGCGGTCTTCCGGTGAGAAACGTGGGGGGTGGGCGGTCACGGTGGGCTCACCGCATGCGGGGCACCGCTCCTGCAGGGTATAGGTCCGGTCAAGGGGACACCGCCTCAGCCGTCCGCTCATGCAGTCTTCCCGGACTTGGGTTTCTTGATGAATTTTCCCTCGCCCCCGGCGCGCTCCACGACGCCGATGGCCGCGGCTGCAGCCTTCTCGATTGCCTTCTCCGCCGTCTTGTAATCGCGGGCAGTGACCTTGATGCGGTAGGCCGGGGCCCCAAGGTAAGAGAGCTCGATGTCCACGTCAGGGATCTTTGGCTCGGCGCTCCGGAGCGCCCTCCTGATGATGTTCACCCCGTCGGGTTTCGTGGAGGTGAGAATGATATTTCCTCCCACGGTGACCCGGGGCATCTTCACGTTCTCGCGTGCGACCTGCTGGAGGGCCGAGGCCGCACCGGGCGAGATGCCGAGCGAGTCAAGGGAGTGCTCGCCGCTGACGATATCCTCGAACACCGAGTAGAGGTCCCCGTAATGGGAGTAGATCGACGCCTCGATCTCCTCGGCCTTTACTCCTGCGGCCTGCGCGGCAAACCCGATCCATTTCCGGGCCTTGGACTCGTTCTTCCACTCCCGGATCTTCTCCCTGCGCTGGTGCTCGTTCACGTCCTTTAAGGAGAGGTCGATGTGGCCCCTCTGGGTATCCACGTGGAGGACCTTGCAGACCACCTTCTGCCCCTCGCGGATGTGGTCGCGGATGTACTTGATCCACCCCGTCGCCACCTCGGAGATGGGGATCAGGCCCACCCTGCCGGGATACTCGTCGAGGCTGACGAACGCGGCGAAGTCTTTTACGTCCTTTACCGTGCAGACCACCAGTTCCGCCTGTTCGGGCCACTCTCGCTCGCTCATCGGACCAATCACTCGAGCGTCGCCAGGACTTCAGCCTTGAGCTGTGCCTTTCCGCCGGATGGCTCGGCAAGGACCTTGCCGCAGACCACGCACTCGACTGTCGTGCTGGCCTTCTCGAAGACCACCTGCTCGTTCTCGCAGTCCGCGCACTTGACCCTGAAGAATTTGCTGCGGTTTTCCCTGAGTTGTCGTACCATCTTCCTCACTCCGTCAATTCGAACTTGCCTGCCCGGAACCCGCCGCGAAGGTGTGCCTTCTTGCAGGTGCTGCACCGGTAGCGCACGTTGATCTTCTTGGTGGGCTTGTCCCCTCCGGGAACCTTGGAGAACTTCCCCATGCTTCCCACTGTGCTCCTCCTTGCCTTCTGCCTGTCGATCCAGTGCAGTCCGGAGGTCCTGCTCTTCTTGACCTTCTCCACCTCATGGACCTGGTGTGAGCGGCAGAATGGGCAGTATGTCTTGAATTTGACTGGCATTTTCATAGATATGGCCTCGTATTCAGGATATCGAATATCAGTATTATTTGCCCGGATTGATATTTAAGACTATGTTGCGCTCACAGAGGACCTCGGCGTTCCGCTCGGGAATGGTCACCAGGTCCTCGCGCTGCAGGTGGTAAATGTGCCCGTCCACGCCCATGAACGGCTCCATGTCCTGCAGGACCCGTGAGACCACGAAGGCAGGCCTCTCGGCAGCGGCGGCAAGGACCGATGCGCAGCGGTCCGCCTCCCTCTCGCTCCCCAGGTGGGAGGGCGCCCGCGGAACCGACCCGTCAACCAGCCGGCAGCGGGCCTGCTCGAGGGCAAGGACCACCTGGTCAAACATGTCCTTCTCTTCTGGGAGGAGCTTCTTCAGCTCCTCCCGGTCGACATACTGCCCGTCCTCCTGGGAGCGTGCGAGGGAGAGGATCTTCTCGGCCCGGATGCGATAGAGGTCGAGCAGCGTCTCGCGTATCGCGGCGATCCGCTCGATGAGGACCCGCGCCTCGTCGGAGAACGGGTCCTCGCACGCGTAGAGGCTGGAATAATGCGTCTCCAGGCCTGCTCCGACCGAGGAAAAGAGGTCTTTCTGGATCTGCACGAGCCGGCCCGACTCGCGCTCCGAGAGCAGGAGGATCCGCAGTTCATCCAGGTGCACTGGATGCACCTCCTGCGATCTCCGCCGCACCCCTGCAACAGAGAAAGACCGCGAGCGCCTCGGGGACCGCGGAGATCCCTTTCTCCAGCCGGAAAGAGGTGCCGAGGATCGGCATCGAGAGGGGGAAGGCGAGATCGACCTTCACCTCGCGCTCGCCAAAGACGACGGCATCGACGAGGGGATCGAAGTCGTCAAGGTCCTTTGGCGCAAGCGGGGTCACCCGGAGACCACTCCCGCCATGGAGCGATGACGGGAGCCGGATCAGGCGCTTCGTGTCGGTCGTGACCGGCTCGTCCGCGAGCGCGGCCCTGTCCCGGAGCATGGCGGCAAACTGGCCCTCCTTCTGTACGGAGAGCCCCCGGATCACCTTTGCAATGACCGCGTCCTTCAGGTTGAGGGACGCAGGGTCAGTGGTGATGCGGGAGAGGACCTCGCCAAGGCGCCGCGAGAACTCCTCAGCAGTCGTCTTCCCCACCCCCTCGAGGCCGGCAATTGCGGCCACCCTCTCCTTCTCCCCGAGGCTCTCCAGCCATAGGAGGTACTCGGCAAGTGCAGCTATATAGCGATGATGCCATCCGCGGGGTGAATGTGTGCGGTGGGCGAGGACCCGGCCCGGGTCAAGGCCTATCCCGCACACGTAGTCGATCAGCTCCCGCCGCTCGCTGCTGCCCCAGTTCCGGACCGAGAGGTCGTGGACGTGGACATGGTAGCCCCGTCCTCCCGAAAAGACGAGATCGATCTCGCGGGGCGAAAACCCAAGTTCCAGTACCAGCATGTCGAGGAGTTTCTTTGTCTCCTCCTTGACCCGCGAGAGCATCCTGTCGTAAGGCCCGCGCATGATGTGGTCGGCGTCAAGATCGAAGATAAGGTCGGCCCCGAGCCACTCCTTCTCCTGCATGGTCCCCGCCCCCGGCCTGGCATAGTACGCAGTAGAGTAGTAAATGTGCGCGGGGGCCATGCTCCTGATGTAGGAGAAGGCCTCGTCCCGCGTCTCAAAGCCAAGGTGCCTGCGCATCCGGATGTCGGGAAAATCGGGGTCGAAGAAGACGAAGGCCCACTCCCTCTGGGGAAGGGACGATGGAGAGAGGAGGGGCTCCTTTGCGTAATAAGAGGAGAAACGCTGACGCAGGAACTCGAGGGTGGCGGCCTTCATGAAAGTCTCTTGTGCATGTATGGGCCCCGCCGCTCATATCCGTGACGCCGGTAGTAAGGCCTCACCCCGATCCCGCTCATCACCGCGATCTCGCGGTACCCTGCGGATCGCGCCGTCTCCTCCGCCGTGGAGAGGAGTACCCGGCCGAACCTCCGGTGCTGCCGCTGGTCATGCGCGGGGGAGCTTCCGATCGGGACGATGCTCCCGTACACGTGCAGCTCCCGGAGGAGCGCGGCGTCCACGAGTTCCTCCCGCCACCGCTGCCCCCCGCACCGCAGCCGGGCGAACCCGATCAGGGCATCTCCCGAGACCGCCGAGATGAAGTGCTCCTCTCCTCCGGTGCAGGCATAGGAGAAGGCGCGGTACTCCACCGCCCCGCCTCCCGCGCTCCTCCCTGCCTCTCGGCAGCGGATGCAGCGGCAGCGCCCGCCCATCGCGGCCAGCCGCTGCTGGCAGAGCTGGCGGAAATTGCTGTGCCGTGACCCGGCTACGATCAGTTTCGCGGGGATGTCGCGCTGGATCCGCTGGAGCCGGACGTACTCGGGGAGGAGCGACTTTCCGTATGCCACCAGGCCGATCAGGTCGTCCTCGTCGTAGGGAGCGTACCTCCCCCTCATCCAGAGCGACTCGATCTCGGATCCCGGGGTGACAAGTGTCGGGTAGATCTTCAGGAAGTCCGGCCGGAAGTCAGGGTTTTCGAAGAGCTCCTGGAACATCCACCGGTCACGCTCTATGCTGCTCCCCGGGAGGTTGGGCATCACGTGGAACCCGACCTTGATCCCGGCGTCCCGCAGCAGCCGGTTTGCGGCGATGGTATCCTCCACCGTGCAGCCCCTGCGGTTGTAGGCGAGGATGCGGTCGTCAAGGTGCTGGACGCCGAGCTCGACCTTGGTTACCCCGAGCGCAAGCATCCGTTCGACGTGCTCCTCCCGGCACCAGTCAGGCCGGGTCTCAAAGGTCGTGGCGACGCATCGAACCGGCGACATCTCGTTCTGGAGGAAGACGGATGCGGTATCGGTCGCGGCCCCCGCCGGGTGCCCACGGTACTCGTTCATGGCCCGGATGCAGGAAGCCACGAACCACTCCTGGTACTCGGGGTCCCTCGCGGTCATCGTCCCTCCCATCACGATCAGTTCCACCTTGTCCACATGGTGGCCCAGGAGCTCGAACTGCTCGAGGCGCGCCCGCACCTGGGAGTAAGGGTCATAACCGTGCTCCCGGGCACGAAGCGCCGCGGGTTCCTCCCCGGTATAGCTCTGGGGAGACTGGAACGGGTGGTCAGGGCCACCCGGGCATGGGAGACACTTGCCGTGGGGGCAGGGGGAGGGAGATGTCATCACGGCAACTGGTGCGACACCAGAGAGGGTGCGGGTCGGTTTCACGAGGAGGAGTGCCCTGAGCCGCTCCCGTTCGCCTGGCAGGGCGGCGGCAAGGAGAGCCGAGTTCTTCGGGACGGCTGCAGCTCCGTATTTTTTGCAGACCTCTATTTTTATCCGCGTGATGTCTCCCGGGGCGGCGTCCCGGGAAAAAATTGCCTCGAGTATCTCCCGGGAGATATCGGGGCGTGCCATGCAAGGTTAGTGTTCGGCTGCGACCTTCTCTGATGCAGTCTCGGTGGCGTAACCCACCGGCACCATCTGGGTGCTCTGAAGGTGAGTGACGATCTCGTCGCCCAGGGCAAGGATTGCGTCCTTGTGGCACTTCTTATTTTTGTGGATATGAACAGGAGAGATATGAAGGGAGTTATAGCGTTTTGTGGGGATTTCATGGCTGGTGATGGTTTCGTAGTACTTCTTGATGTGGATCATCAACATGTGGANNTCTTCCTTTTGCACACTATCACCTTCTGAGAATCAACACTATTTTCCTGATCAAATATAGTTTATTGGTGAACTTTATATCCGACATCAGGCACTCCACTGCCGCCCTGCTGGGGCTTGCAATTGGCGACGCGATGGGTGCGCCCCTGGAGGGGGTGGTGCGCCCGGCGGCCCCCGTT
>DUGV01000018.1 GCA_013331225.1 Methanolinea sp. | reverse complement strand
GGTTCAAATCCCTCCCTCAGCGCTCCAGAAGAATTCTCACAAAAGAGAGGTATTGGATGGCTCAGGAAGAAGAGATACGATATTTCGTACGGATCAGCAACACCGACCTGGACGGCACCAAGCCGGTCCTCACCGCCCTGACAGGAATAAAGGGTGTGGGAAGGCACACTGCCTCCGTGATTGCCGCCATGGCAAAGGTGAATGGCCGGGACCTGATGGGCAAGCTCAAGGAAGAGGACGTGGAGAAGCTCCGCGCAGCCGTGGACGGGTATGCCCAGAAAGTCCCAGGCTGGATGGTCAACCGCCCCAAGGATGTCTACACCGGCGAGGCGCGCCACCTCCTCGGGACCGAGGTCTCCACCACGCTCGACGAGGATATCAACCTCATGCGAAAGATTCGCAGTTACAGGGGTATCCGGCACGAGACCGGCCAGAAGGTGCGGGGCCAGAGGACCAAGTCCACCGGTCGCACAGGTGCCACTGTGGGCGTGAAGAGGAAGAAGGAGTAACCAGCAGGTGAATGTGCATGGGATACCCGGGTAAGAACCACAAGCAGTACCAGACCCCAAAGCGGCCCTTCGAGAAGACCCGCATCGAGGAAGAGAACCGCCTGATGATCGAGTACGGCCTCCGGAACAAGAGGGAGGTATGGAAGGCCGCAAGCCACCTCCGCCGGTACCGCAAGGCAGCACGTGACCTGCTGGCACTCATGTCCACAGGTACAGACAGGGCGCTTTTCGAAGCAAAGAAGGCGGAACTGATCGGGCACCTCCAGCGTACCGGTCTCCTTGGCCCCGACGCGGACATCGACAACGTCCTCTCCCTCAAGGTCCAGAACCAGCTCGAGAGGCGCCTGCAGACCCTGGTGCACCGCCAGGGCCTGGCACGGTCCCCAAAGCAGGCCCGCCAGATGATCACGCATGGACACATCGCCATCGGCGGCAAGCGCGTGAGCATCCCCGGATACAAGGTTTCGAGGTCGGAAGAGACCGAAATCTCGTATTACCGCAGGTCGCCTGTTGCGAATGCCGATCATGCCGAGAGGGCACGCATCGCCAGGACAGGGAGGTAAGGAATGGCAGGCGAGAAGGAAAAATGGGGAATTGCGCACATATTCGCGTCATTCAATAATACAATCATCACCGTCACCGACCTCTCGGGGGCCGAAACGGTGTGCAAGAGCAGCGGCGGCATGGTGGTCAAGCAGGACAGGAACGAGAGCTCCCCGTATGCAGCCATGCAGATGGCATCGAACGTTGCCCAGACCGCAATGGAGAAGGGGATCGTAGGCGTGCACGTGAAGGTCCGTGCCCCCGGAAGGGGAAAGCAGCGCAGCCCGGGGCCGGGTGCCCAGGCAGCCATCCGCGCACTTGCCCGTGCCGGCATGCGCATCGGGCGCATAGAGGACGTCACTCCGGTCCCCCACGACTCCATCCGCCAGAAAGGCGGCCGGAGGGGCAGGAGAGTCTGATGGAGATAGTGTTCTCAAGCCTTGATGACTCTTCGGCAAGGTTCAGGCTTTCGGGGACGAGCCAGCCGTTTGCCAACGCGTTGCGCAGGGCAATGATCGGAGAAGTGCCCACGCTTGCAATCGAGGACGTGCGCATCTATGACAACACGAGCGCACTCTTCGACGAGATGCTCGGGCATCGCCTTGGGCTGATCCCCATCCGTACCGACATGGACTGCTATATTCCGCAGGAGCAGTGCACCTGCGAAGGGGCGGGCTGTGACCGGTGCAGTGTTATGTTCACGCTCTCCGTTGAGGGGCCCGCCATGGTGTATTCACGGGACTTGATACCGCAGGACCCGCGCGCAGCACCTGCCGTAGATATTATCCCCATCGTCAAGCTCGCAAAAGACCAGAAGGTAGTACTCGAAGCAAGGGCAGTTCTCAACAGGGGGCGGGTGCATGCCAAGTGGCAGCCGACCACCACCTGCGGGTTCAAGAATTCCCCTGTGCTGGAGATTAGCGAAAAGTGCGATGCCTGTGGACAGTGCGTTGACGAATGCCCAAGGGGCATCCTCGTCGTCAGGGGCGGAAAGGTAACAGTTGCAGATGGAAGGCTGGAGGAATGCTCGCTCTGCCGCCTCTGCGAGCGGGCCTGCCTGAATACCGGCATCGGCGAAGAGCCTGCCATCCGTGTCAGGTCTGAAGATTCGAGGTTCATATTCGTGGTAGAGGGGGACGGCTCCCTCCCTGTAAGAGAGATACTGGAAAGGGCGCTTTTCTACCTGAAGAGCCAGTCGGAAGAGTTGTGTGAGAAGATAGGTGAAGTGTCGGGAGTGACCGGAGATGAAGAGGAGAACGAGTAAGAAGACCAATCCCCGCCTGGTAAACCTGATTTCCCTGCTGAAGGATACTTCCCGGCAGAACGAGGTGAACGTATGGCGGGATGTGGCGGTGAGGCTGGAAGCGCCGGCCCGCAATTATGCGGAGGTCAACCTGAGCAAGATCAACCGCTACGCGGGTGACGGAGAGACCATCGTGGTCCCAGGCAAGGTTCTCGGAAGCGGGATGCTGGAGACATCGGTGAAGATCGCGGCGCTGACATTTTCGCAATCAGCGGCAACAAAGATTCTCGAGGCGAACGGCCAGTGCCTCACGATCGAGGAACTGGTGAAGGACAACCCCAAGGGAAGCAGGATCAGGGTACTCAGGTGAGGTGAGATGACCACAATTATCAACGGCGAAGGCCTCCTTCTCGGGAGAATGGCCAGTATCGTGGCAAAGCGCGCCCTGAACGGCGAGACCATCGCCATTGTCAATGCCGAAAAGGCCATCATATCCGGGAGCAGGGCGAGGGTGCTTTCGCTCTACGGCCAGAAGAGGAGCAGGGGGTCACGCGAAGGGGGACCGTTCTTCCCGCGAAGGCCCGACCACATTGTCAGGCGGACGATCAGGGGGATGCTTCCCTACAAGCGGGCTCCAGGCATGGAGGCGTTTAAGCGGGTGAAGGTCTATGTGGGAATCCCGATAGACCTCGTGGGCCAGGAGATGGAAGTCCTCGACGAGGCGCACGTAAACCGGCTCAACACGCCAAAGACGGTGACGGTTGGTGCGGTGAGCACGTTCCTTGGAGCCAGGTACTAGGAGGAATCAGAGGCATGGTAAAGATTGTTAATACCAGTGGAAAGAGGAAGACCGCAATCGCAAGGGCGACGGTCCGGCCGGGAAAGGGCAGGGTGCGGATCAACTCAGTGCCGCTCGACTTCTACCCAAACGAAATGGTGCGGCTGAAGATTGCCGAGCCCATCCTCCTGGCCCCGAAGGCCATCGAGGGGATAGACATCTCTATCGATGTCAAGGGCGGCGGCATGATGGGGCAGGCGGAAGCGGTGCGCACGGCCCTTGCACGTGGAATCTACCGGTGGTCAAACGACCCCCAGATTAAGGACGTCTTCCTCTCGTACGACAGGACGCTCCTTGTGAACGATTCCCGGCAGAAAGAATCGAAGAAACCCCATGGCCGGGGTGCGAGAAAGAAGTTCCAAAAGTCTTATCGTTGAGATATGGAAATTATCTGGGAGATCATACCGGCATGATACCCGTACGATGTTTCACCTGTGGGAAAGTCATCTCACCTGCGTATGAAGAGTTCAAACGCCGCAGGGAGGCCGGCGAGGATCCAAAAAAGATCCTCGACGACCTCGGCATGGAGCGCTACTGCTGCCGCAGGATGTTCCTTGCCCACAAAGAGATAATCGATGATCTCAATCCGTACCAATGAGGGGTCGTGGGGTAGC
>DUGV01000165.1 GCA_013331225.1 Methanolinea sp. | reverse complement strand
CGAGGTGCGGCGGGCGTTCACCGCCTTTCAGCTCCTGCAGATCATCCGCGAGTCCTACCACACCATCGTTTTCGTCGAGCACGACCCCTCGCTCTACGAGGGTGCGGGGGAGGAGATGGCCCCCCAGGTGGGAGAGGGCCTCCGGCAGCTCGGGCATGGGTCGCTCGTCGTGCTGTATGCCGAGTTCCCAGATCCCTCGTTCGAGGCGATGGCGCGGCTCGCGGACCGGGTCTTCTACCTGGCGAGCCCCGCGGCACGGCCTCCGGCGCCCAGGGCGAGGGGGCGGGGGTGGGAGCGCTCCCCCGGCGGGCTCCCCCGCGGCCAGCAGACCCTCGGGGGGGTGTGAGATGGGGAGGAGTTTTGCCAGCGTGCGGATGGGGGTCCGTGAAGTCCTCTCCCGCTGGGAGCGGGCCGCCCGCGCCCTCCCTGGAGAAGACCGGGAGCACGCCCTCCGGGTGGTCGCGATGGCGCGGGTGCATGCCAGCGAGTGCTTTTACGCATTCCGCGACCCCCTCGAGGCCACGCTTTTCTCGGTCCTCCTTGTGGTCGCAAAGGAGCAGGAGGGGGGGAGGCGCCGTGTGGATCCTTGACACCTGCTCCCGGAACGGGCAGGTGGAGATATGGGAGAGGGGCCGCGGCGGCCGGCACCACGTCGTCCCCGCTCCTTCCTCCTTCCTCCTTCACCTCCCGGACCCGCATGCCCACGGAGATCTCCTGGAGGGCCTGGAGAGCCGCTTCCCCGTGGAAGAGTGCAGCATCCGCACCGTGTACGGAACCCTCGACGGGTACCGGGTGCAGGCCGGCAGGGAGGCCGCAGCACTCGTAGAGAAGCAGACGCGGTACGAGGCGAGGATCTTCAATGCCGATCTCAGGCCGGACCAGTGCGTCCTGGCAGCAGGTGGCCTTGTCCCCTGCAGCGACGAAGGAGAGTCGCGTTTCTCCACCGATCTCTCTTTCGATCTCCCAGCAATGGAGATCGCGGTCGCGGACAACCCTTTTGCCAGAGATCCAGTCACCACGCTCTCGCTCTCTGTCGACGGGAGGCAGGTGTGGGTCGGGGGGGACGAGAGGACCATCCTCTCGGACATGGCAGGCCTCGTCCGCTCCGTTGACCCGGACGTGATCCTCTTTTCCCAGGCTGATATCTGGGTGCCCCGGCTGGCGGAAAGCGCCCGCAGTCACGGGCTTGATACCGGCCTCTCCCGGACGGGGAGGTTCCGGCGGCTCCAGGCAAAGTCCTACTGGAGCTACGGGAAGACGGAGTTCCGGGTGGGGGCCCTGATCCCCGACGGCAGGCTGCTGGTTGACACCCGCCAGAGCTTCCACTACCGGGAGAGCGGGCTCTCCGGCATCCTGCTCGGGGCACGCCTCTCGGGGCTCTCCCCGAACCTCGCCGCCCGGTTCACCTCCGGGACCCTCATTTCGTCCTACGAAGTCTACGAGGCGCTCCGCAGGGGTATCGCAGTCCCATGGAGGAAGGACGACCCTGAGGTGGTGCGGCGGTTCCCGGAACTGAAGGCGGCGGACCGGGGAGGGATGATGTTCCAGCCGGTCCCCGGGATCTATACCGGGGTGCACGAGATCGACTTCACCTCCCTCTACCCATCCCTCATCGTCAGGGACAACCTCTCCCCCGAGACCCTGGCAGACCCGGTGAAAGAAGGCTTCCTCCCCTGCGTGCTGGCTCCCCTCATCGCCATGCGGATGGAGACCAAGCAGAAGAAGGCCCGCGACCCGCGGTATGCGGGTCTCGATGCCATCCTCAAGTGGATGCTCGTGACATGCTTCGGGTACACCGGGTACCGGAACGCGAAGTTCGGGAGGATCGAGGTGCACGAGGCCATCACCGGCAGCGCCCGCGAAGTCCTCATCCGGACCAGGGATATCGCCGAGGAGATGGGCTTTTCTGTCCTGCACGGGATCGTGGACTGCCTCTGGGTGCAGGGAGGACCGGTTGCCGCGTTCAAGGAAAGGGTGGAGAGGGAGACCCGCCTGCATACGGTGGTGGACGCCTATGACTGGATTGTCTTCCTCCCGATGGCCGACGGGACCGGGGCCTACACCCGTTACTTTGGCAGGCTCTCGGACGGGAGCCTCAAGGTAAGGGGGATCGCGGCCCGCCGTGGAGACACCCCTCCCTTCATCAGGGACGTGCAGGAGGAGATGCTGGCGCGTATGCAGCAGGCCCGCACGCCGGAAGAGATTGCAGCCCTCCGTGAGCCGCTCCGGGAACGCTACCGCAGGGCAGTGGAGGAGCTCCCTTCAGCCCGCCCTGCAGAGATGGCGGTCAGCAGGAGGATCAGCACCCTCCGCTACCGCCACGCCTGCGCCGAGGCATCGGCGGTGCAGGCCTGCGCGGCGGAGGGGATCGCCCTCTCCCCCGGGATGGAGGTGAGTTTCGTTGTCACTGATTCACGCACCTGGGCTGTTGACCTTGACTGGAAGGCCGCCCGTTTCGACGTGGGCTACTACCGGAAGCTGCTCGGGAAGGCCTGGGAGGAGGTAATTTTTGCTGCGGACAAGGCAGCGATGCGGGAGAAGCGCGGGGAGCAGGTGACCTGATGTTGCCCGGGAGCCCCGGGGGCGGCCGATTCCCGCCGGAATGCCGGAAGTGTGGAGCGACAGGTGGTGTGCCGGCGGCTGCAGGCTGCCAAGGGCTGGGGCGGTCTTCACGGGAAAGAAACTACCCCTTCACATCCCCCCGCGACGGGGATCGCGGCACTCCCTCTCTCACCAGTGCGAGATCGCGTCCTCGACCGACGGATATGTCCTGAGTATGTTCATGAATCCCGCGAGTTCGAATATCTCTTTTACTTCAGGAGAAAGTCCGCAGATGACACAGCGGTCGCCAGGCATCTTCAGGTTCTTTGCCGCAACAAGGACGGCCCGAAGACCGGCACTGTTGATGTAGGGGACGCCTGCGAAGTCGAGGAGCAGCTGGCGGCTTCCGCCCGTGATCACACCCCTGATATCCCTGCCGAATTCTTCCGCGTTGCTGCTGTCGATCCTGCCCGCCACGTGGACAACCCTGATCTCTCCCCTGTTCTCGCATTGCAGTTCCATGGTTCACTCTCCGGCGGGGTCCCCCTTTCGCATGGAAAATTCTGGAATCTGGCACACGATAAAAGTTGGCGGGCGTGAGCGGGCGATCGACCCGGATCTTCCGGTGCGCGGCAGCATGGAAGATCCTGTATCCCAACACTGCATCAATTCTGCGGGTATTTTCTCCTTTCAGTGCATACGAAGAGAAAAGGACTGCAGATGAGCCACGCGACCGGGATGGAGGACGTATCGGTTCTCGATGCGTCGACCCTTGCAAAGAAGGAGAAGACGGTTTTTGTCAGCCTTGTCGTGGACTTTATCCTCTGGATACCTGATATCATCGCCGCCATCCTCGCCGGCTCGATCACCATGTTCGCGGATGTGGTGAAGTGCGGGAACGAGCTCCTTGCCACGTTTTTTGCCTATCTTACCATACGAAAGCTCGCGCGAGGCGGGAAGGGGGCCTATGACTACGGGATGGGAAAGTTCGAGACGGTGACGAGCATCATCACCGGCGCGGTGATGCTCATCTCCCTGGTCCTGGTCTTTTACACCGCGATCACGAGGATCCTCGCACCCGAAGCCCTCCATATCAGCGGGGTGGCGCTCGCGCTCGTCATGATGAGCATTGGTGTTACGGTGAATACCTGGCTCTGGTTCAAGAACTACCGCATCGCCCAGAAGGAGTACTCCCCCATCATGGAGTCGCAGTGGCGACTCTTCAGGACCAAGGCATTCTCGGACCTCTCGGTGCTGCTCGCGCTCATCTTCTCCATCGTGCTGCACCAGTTCTGGTGGGCGGTCTATATCGATCCCTTCGCATCGATGATCATCGTCGGCTTCCTCTTTACCACCGGCTACCGGGTTATCTCCGCATCGCTCCCTGATCTCCTCGACAAGACGCTCGACGAGTCGCTCCAGATCACGATCATCAGGGAACTCACAGAGTTCTTCTGCGAGTACGAAGCATTTCACGGTGTCCGCTCCCGGAGGAGCGGGAGCAACGTGTACATCGAGATCTTCCTCGAGTTCGACGGTGACCGGCGCATGTGCGAGGTACAGGAGGCGATCGACCGGATGAAGGCGTCGCTTGAGTCCAAGATCCCGAAGAGCTCTGTCACCATCGTCCCGAGCAGCGGTCCCTGCACGATACCGTCGAAAAGGGGAGCGCAATCGTCTGCGAATGAAGAAGGGGTGTGAGCAGGGGGAGACCGCGGGATCCTCGGGCAGACAGCCCGGAATGCTCNNCCGGAATGCTCAATTCGGTCTCCCTTTGCGGGAACGCTCACGGACCCCACCGGTAGACAGCCACCGCCTTTCCTTCAGGATCCCTGAGTGTGACGGCGTCGGCATCGTTTCCGAGCAGCGGTGAGGAGAGGTTCCAGTAGAGCCTGGTGCTGGTCGGGGTGCCTGAACCAATGTAGAGTGTCGCGCGGTCGCCAGCCGGTATGGCCACGTCGCCGAAGGTATAGACC
>DUGV01000092.1 GCA_013331225.1 Methanolinea sp. | reverse complement strand
TCTGATAACGCTTCGGAGACAATTGAAGTGAAGGGTGATTTCACCGCCAGTGCAGTGATAAAAACTCCTGTCGCGTTGTTCAGCCAGAGTTCGGTCATTGGCACTCCTCCACTCTCGGTCTCGTTTACCGACCTCTCGTTGAAAAACCCCACCACCTGGTTGTGGGACTTTGGAGACGGTGGCGCTTCCAACGAACAGAACCCGTCACATTCATTTGATAAGGCTGGGATGTACACCGTCAGGCTGAACGTGACCAACGATTACGGGTTCAGCAGCGCAGTAAAACGTGTCTTTGTGACACCCATCCTCTCTTTCTTCTCCAGATAATTTTTTTTCCCCTTATCTCCGGACCTGATTTCCAGTTTGATTTCAGGAAATGCGTTTCTTCACATAGCGAATGCCATACGCGAGGCAGATCCCTGCCGCAAATGCAGCAGTCATGTTTACAAGGACAGAGAGGACCGCAATAAGACCGGTAACGAGGTAAGAGTCCGTCTTGATTCCGTGGCGGCCGAGCTCGATCGCCACGAAGACGAGCAGGGCCGCGTAGAAACCCCCTGAAACAAGTGAAAGGACATCGGGGCTCGCAAAGAGGAGCGCCAGCATGAGGAAAAAGATACCCGCGTAGATATTCGCACCTCCCGTCCGCGCCCCGAACCGGTACTGTCCCGCCATCCCGCCCGCGCCATGGCACATGGGAAAACCCCCGAAGGGGACCGTGGTCAGGTTCATCAGGCCGATAGTCCTCGATAGCCGAGCAGGCCGTACTTCCTGTCCAAAGAGGTCACGGGTCAGCAGTGATGTTGCCAGTATCGCGTTTGTGATGGTGAGAAGCGCCTGAGGAACGACAAGCGTACCAAGTGCCGCAGGGATGTCACTCATGGAGGGGATGACAAGGTGTGGGGGAGGAAGAAGTGCCATCGCAGGGAACCCATGGAGGATCACGCCGGTTCCGAATGCCACTCCGATGAGTATGACGGCAGAGAGGTCAGGAATTTCAGTAAACCTTGCGATCACGTAGACTGCTGCCATGAGAAGCACGGCAAGCCCAAATACGAGGAGGTCGCCTGTCATGAACCCTGTCGAAGTTTTTACAAGAAGGAGCGCAAGGCCGAGCTGGATGCCCCGGATCACGCTCTGCGGGATATACTTCTCCAGCGCGTCGAGCCATTTTCCGTATCCGAGCACGAAGAAGAGGAGACCCAGTATAAGACCTGCCGCGGCGATCTGGCCTGCGCTCATGTTCTCTGCAATGGCGACCACCGCGATCACTTTCATCGGTTCGATGGGGACGGGTATCTGGTAATAGTAACCGGTAATGATGAACCAGATGCCAAAGAAGAGGAGGATGTACCCCAGAGAGAGCCCCGCTACTGCCGAGACTGCAAGTATAAGGGGAAGTATGGTGCCAAAGTCCCCGACACTTCCGGCAAGTTCGCGGATATTAAATGAAATATTCCGGGTCATTTCCACCCGTCCCCCGGGAAAGAGGGGGATATCCTTCTAGCGGGCCCTGATGATGGTCCCTGGCATGCCACCTGAAAGAACCTTCCTGACATTCCCTGGTGTGTGACCGTTCACGATCTTCACTTCGTGAACGTTCTTCGCATACAGGAGGAGTTCGACCACCTTCTTCTCAAGGACCATATCATCAAGATTCATGTCAAGGAGCTCTGATGCGGTAATGTCAGGAATACGCTCGGCATCCTCGTGGAGGAAGGGATTGGCAGTATACAGTCCGTCCACGTTCTTTACAAGGACAAGGTTCTTCGCGCCGAGCACTTCAGCGGCAAGGAATGCACCGGTATCTGTCCGGTGAGGAGGGATGGTCCCGATCTCAGCCGGCTGTTCGTAGAGACCGTAGGGAGGAGTCCCATGAGTTACGGGGAGGACTCCCAGGTGAAAGAGCATCGGAAGCTCCAAGAGATCCGCTGTATGAATACGCATCCCATTCCAGCGCGAGAAGAGGAGGGACATCATGATGGCGTTCTGCTCACTTATCTTTCCCGCGAGTTCCGCAAGGACCCCGGTGGGCATCCCGAGATCCAGGCCCAGGTCAAGGATGTGACGGACCCTTACCCCCCCGCCGGTAACCACCAAGATTTTGTGCTCTTTTGAGAGATCCCCGATCTCCTCTACCAGGGGCAGGACCACCTCTTTGCCATAGTCCATGATCCCATGTCCTCCTATCTTTACCACATTCAGGTCTGGAACCAGGCGGATTTGCTCCCCACCCTCGAAAGAGCGAAGCAGGCTCTCTCTCACCAGGGACTCCCCCTGCAGCCTGTTCGCCACTTCAAATCGTTCAACTCTCTTTCTGTGCACGATAGTTTTATATGATGGCATGAGTAATACAATCTATGTAAACCAACTGGTATATCACGTGTTATGCTTAACACTATATACCCGGGACGTGACAAGATATCAACTGGAGTGAGTGAAATGATCAAAATTTATGTTCGTGAGCGCCAGAAAGTGCGCGAGGGTGCGAAGCAGCCGATGTTCCGGATCGTTGCAGTGACGGGCGGGCAGGTACAGATCGAACTGACGCATTTCCGCAAGTTCGAGATCGAGCAGATTGCAAAGGACATCGGGGCAGAGGTGGTATACCTGCAGGAGATCCCCGACGAAGAGAAGAAGAAAGCCTGAAATTCACCCCCTTCGGATGGAGGGAACGGTTCAATTTTTTTCTCCAAACGCTCATGAATTTAATTTATATTGTTTCCGTGCGTATAACTGCCCTGACTGGATGCCATGGCTGCGTTAAGTATCGACCTCATATTCACTGCGGCGATCCGAATTTTCCTTGAAGAGGAGAAGGCGATTACCATCAGTTATTCACCCGGAGAAGTCCGGATCAGGTTTCCCACCACCAGGAGGCTTGCCGAGTTTCTTGAGGTCCCACATTACTATGTTCTCCCCTACTTTGCCATGATGGAGGAGATGGAGCTTGTGACAAGGGCTGAGAGGGTTGGAATCCTGACCACCTCAAGCGGAACCAGGAAGCTCATAACGATGATGAGCAAAGACTTCAGGCCGCAGGCGTCTGCCGTGATGGGAGAGCCCATCCTTGCCTACCTCGAGTCAAGTGTCAGCTCGCAACTGGTATAGTAACTGATATACCACTAGATACGCCCTTTTTCAAAATTGAGCCCTTTTATCAGGAATATTGATAAATCTTGTCGTGAAAGAGAATCGTTGATGTGGTGCTGGGTATGTATACCCAGTCACGGTCACGCAAGGGGCATGCATGAACGAGATCATCGAAGGTTTCGTCCAGGCAGGTGAGCTGATCATACGCCTGGACCCCGAAGTCCTGGAAATCACTGCGAGATCCCTCCTTATCTCTCTCTCTGCGACACTCATTGCGTCACTCATCGCGATTCCCATCGGCGGGTTCATCCATTTCAGGGAGTTCGGGGGAAAGCGCGGCCTCATCACCATCATCCAGACACTCTATGCACTTCCGACCGTCATTGCCGGACTCTTCGTATTCCTTCTCCTCTCCAGGGTGGGGCCTTTCGGATTCCTCGGTCTCCTCTTCACTCCTACGGGGATGATCATCGGCCAGACAGTGCTTGTCATCCCGCTGATGGTGGGAATGACCCTCATCGCACTCTCCGGGGTGAAAAAGACCATCCAGGACGAGGTGATCTCTCTTGGGGCCACCTCCTCCCAGATCATCTGGACGATTGTGAAGGAGGCACGGTTTGCCATCCTCGGTGGAGTGATACTGGGATTCGGCCGCGCGATCTCGGAGGTCGGCGCCGCCATGATCATCGGCGGNNAATATCAGGGGATACACCCGGATACTCACCACCGCGATTGCACTTGAGACCTCCATGGGAAACATTGCCTTCTCGATCGCACTTGGAATCATCCTCCTTATCATCGCCCTTGTGGTCACCACCGCACTCTTCCTGGTGCAGGAGCGGTAAGATGATCGAGTTTGTTCATGTCGACAAGAGGTTTGGGGAGAAAGTCGTCCTCAAAGACCTTACGTTCAGGATCGAAAAGGGAGAGATCTTCACCTTCATCGGTCCGAGCGGCACAGGCAAGACCACCATTCTCCGCCTGATCGACCTGCTGGAAAACCCCTCGTCAGGATCGGTCCTCATCGAAGGAAACGATACAAAAGTTTCCGAAGGGGAACGCGTTGCACTTCGGAGGCGGATGAGCGTCGTCTTCCAGAAACCTGCAGCACTCCGCGGGAGTGTCTACGAGAACGTGGCCCTCGGGCTGAAATTCCGGGGCACCCCCGCTGACGAGATGCGCGTGAGAGTCACGGAAGCGCTCGGCCTCGTAGGCCTCGATGGCTACGAAGAGAGGAAAGCGACCACCCTCTCGGGAGGTGAGCTCCAGCGGGTGGCCATCGCACGCGCACTTGTCAGCAGGCCGGAGATCCTCCTGCTGGACGAGCCCACCGCAAACCTGGACCCGGCATCCACAGAACGCATCGAGAACCTGATCTCTTCCATAAACGAGCGGTTCGGGACGACGATTGTCCTCTCCACCCACGACATGATCCAGGGCCAGCGGCTGGCGACACGCATAGCAGTGATACTGAACCGGACCATCGGACAGGTGGGGGACTCCCACCAGATCTTTTACCAGCCGAAAAGCAAGGAGGTTGCCCGGATGGTCGGTGTCGAGAATATCTTTGATGGTGTTATCGCTGAGAATAGAGGCGGCCTGGCAACGATCGATATCGGCGGCACATCCATTGTAGCGACCTGCCCCTATATCGAGGGGACCCTGGTGACTGCCTACATGCGCCCCGAAGATGTGGTGTTTCTGCTCGAGAAGGATGGAAAGAGCACAGCGCGCAACGAGATCGAGGGGGCCATCTCCCGTGTGACTCCCATGGGGCCGAGCGTGAAGGTCAGGATGGATGGCGGCATCAGGGTTGTTGCAGTCATCACCCGCCGTTCATACGATGAGCTTGGCCTCTCGCCCGGTTCCCATGTCTATGCCTCCTTCAAGGCCAGCGCCATCCATGTAGTGAAGAACGAACCGTAAATCCGATATCCTGCAGGGAAAAGTTTGGTGTTCAGGCAGCCTCACTGAACACCAGTCATACCCGCTACCCTGCATAACTCTGACCCTTCATATCTACCGGATCTCCTTCTGCCTCCCTAGTGGAACGCACCTCATTGCATTGACCGGCACCCATTTCTCGCATGCCCGCGTATACATGATGCAATGCGGTGCATCGCCCTTGCAAGCGGCAGCAAAGGGAACTGCCTCTATATCGAAGGGAGTTCATCCTCGCTCCTCATTGATGCAGGGCTCTCCAGGCGCGAGATCCTCTCCCGCCTGCATTCCGTAGGCGGATCCACGGAGCATCTCTCGGCGATCCTCGTGACACACGAGCATATCGACCATATCGCATCAGTAGAGGCACTTGCCCGCCACCTCTCCATCCCGGTTTATGCGACCGGCGGGACCCTCCTTGATCTCCTTGATTCACGGCCTGTCCGGAGAAATCCCATCAGGGCGGTGCGGGTCGATTACGGGGAGCGGTTTACTATCGGGGATTTCTCTGTGGAGGCCTTCGAAGTATCCCACGATGCGAGGGAACCCTGCGGGTTCCTGGTCACCGAAGGGGATCTCACGGTTGGGTGCTGCACTGACACCGGGATGGTGAATGACCATATGATGGACTGCTTCTGCCGGTGCGATGCACTCGTCCTCGAGAGCAACCACTGCCCCGAGATGCTGAAGAACGGGCCATACCCCGAGGTGCTGAAGCGTCGGATCCGTTCACGAAGGGGGCACCTCTCCAACCCCGATGCCGCCCGCTGCGTGAACGAACTCTGCACGCGGGTGCACATGATCATGCTCGCGCACTTGAGCGAGATGAACAACACCCCGGAAAAGGCACTTTCCACGGCCAGGCAGGGAGCCGGGCTCTTCTCAACCGACATCGAGATCACCGTTGCCACGAATCCCGGCACCGGGCAGGGCTGGCCCCACGGCATCAGATTGTGAATTTTTCCTGGAAGAATTCAAAAACTGCCCGGAGGACCGATTCTCCCCCCTTCACATGAGAGCGTAACGATACCTACGCAGGCATATGTTGAGCCAAAATATCCGTTTGGTTTCTTTGTTTCCTTCCATGGGAATTCTGAACTCCCGCGCCATGGAGGAATGGGCGTAATGCCCTGCTCTGAAAGGGAATGAGAGTGATTTTTTTGGTGCGACATCATGGTTTTAAAAAAAAGTCTTTTTCTTGGCCCTTTTTCCGAATCCGGGGAGAAATTCTTCATCCTTCCTTCATCTTCAACAGCTTGAGGCTGTACATGTCGATCGAATCAAGGAACAGCTTCTTTGCAGTCCTGGAGCGTTTCTCATCCTCTGAAAAGATGTCCCCCATGAGGTATTCGAGGACCCCCAGGTAATACCCGAGTGCCGGGAGCTTCTTCTTGGTATCTTCAAGCATCACCTCCGCATCGGCCTTCCTGCCGGTGATGATCATGAACGAGAGGTCCAGCATGAGGATGATGTGGGCCGGCATCTTTTTTGAGATCGCGGTGCTCCGGAACTTCTGGTACGCAGACTCCTGGGATGAGATGATGGAGAGCTGCAGGCCGTAATAGATCGGCTCGAGCTCGTCTGGAT
>DUGV01000055.1 GCA_013331225.1 Methanolinea sp. | reverse complement strand
TCATCGTACAGATCCTGTATTACCCTGCGAACAGGGTGCTGAACCGGGGGTCGTAGATGATCGAGCTCGAGAATGTCAGCTACTGCTACCCGCAGGGGGGAAAAGACGCGATTTCGGGCGTCTCGCTCTCAGTGAGGCCAGGAGAGTGTATCTTCGTAACCGGCCCTTCGGGGGCGGGAAAGACCACCCTCTGCATGGCGGCAGCAGGCATCCTCGAGCATGAATACGGCGGGAAGAAGGGCGGCCGGGTCACCATCCGGGGAAGGGACGTCAAAGAGTACCCAAGCCTCTCCGATATCTCCGGACTGGTGGGCATGGTCTTCGACGACCCCGAGGCCCAGCTGATCTTCACTACCGTGGAAGAGGAGATCCTTTCAGCGCTCGAGCGGAGGGGGCTCTCGCCCACCGAGATCGAAGACAGGCTTTCGTCCATCATGGAGATCACCCACCTCTCTCTGCTGAAAGAGAGAGCTCCTCATGCCCTCTCGGGGGGACAGAAGCAGCGTGTGGTCCTGGCAACGACGCTCGCGCTTGGCACCGACATCCTCATCCTCGACGAGCCCACCGCTGAACTCGACGAGCAGGGAACGGAAAGCATCGTCTCGGTCTTAAAGGATTTGAAAGCCAAGGGAAAGACCATCATCCTCACTGAGCACAAGTTCTCCCGCTTCAGGGACCTCGCAGACCGCCTGGTGGTGATGGAGGGGGGGAGAATACGGGCTTCCGGCCCGCCCGATCAGGTCGCAGGGGAAGAGTCCGTGAGGAGGATCATCCTCCCCGATTTTTCTGGAATCAGGGACTTTTCTGTCCCTGTGCCGCAGAACGGCAACAGGCCGTTGATATCGGTGCAGGGGCTTGAACACTTCTACGGAGATGTCCCGGCTCTTCGGGGCGTGAACCTTGAGATCGTGCCTGGTGAGTTCATCGCCATTGTCGGAGAGAATGGCTCGGGGAAGACCACGCTGATCAAGCATTTCATCGGCCTGCTCCGACCCGCGCGGGGTACCGTGACCGTCGATGGGAAGAATGCGGCGACTGTACCGGTGTCAGAACTTGCCCACACTGTCGGCCTCGTCTTCCAGAACCCAGACCACATGTTCTTTGCCAACACCGTTGCCGAGGAGATCAAATTCGGCATCGCAAACCTCGGGATCCCCGACCCTGACAAGGTGCTGGAGAGAGTGATGGAGATGACCGGCCTCTCACATGCCCGCGATCTCTATCCCCGGTGGCTCTCGCGGGGGGAGCGGCAGAGGCTTGCCATCGCATGCGTACTTGCGATGCAGCCGAAGGTGATCGTCCTCGACGAGCCCACCACCGGGCTCGACGGCCGCGAGTCCCGCGAGATCATGGAGATCTTAAAGCACCTCCAGCGGGACGGCCGGGCTATCGTGATGGTCACCCACAGCCGGCAGATCGCCGAGGAGTGCACGGATCGGATCATCGCGATGGAAGGCGGGAAGATCGCATCAGACATCACCAGGAGGAGGTGAGCGAGTGTCCGAAATCCTCCAGTACATTCACAAGGACGGGCTCTTCCACCGGATGCATCCCGGCACCAAGATCTTTTTGATCCTGGTCATCGGCGTCCTCACAATCCTCACTCTTGACATTCCCCTGCTCTGCCTGATCCTCCTCGCAGTACTTCTCCTGGCACTGGCAGGAAAGGTGCTGCGCGAGGTACTCCAGCAGATGGCGCTCATCCTGGCGATGAGCGTGGTATTCATCCTCATCACGCTGATCACCATGCCGGAAGGCGAGGTCCTCGGGTATCTCATACCGGGAGGCTTCCTCCCGGTTACGACCGGGGCACTGTACGCGGGAGTCCTCCTCACGCTCCGGTTTGCCATCCTCATCATCTCCTTCCAGGTCTTCGTAATCACCACCCAGCCGCGTGACCTTGTGAACACGCTCGAGAAGGCAGGGGTTCCCATCGACTACAACCTGATGTTCTTGATCGCCCTTCGGTTCATCCCGACGCTGCAGATCGAGGCGAGAAGGATCCACGAAGCCCAGCTCGCACGGGGCTATGCTCCCGGAACCGGCTTTGTCGGCAGGATCAGGAGCGTCGCACCGGTGATGGTCCCGCTGGTCTCAAACGCCCTCTCAAGGGCAACGGTGCTTGGCCTTACCATCGATATGAGGGGCTACCGCACCAGGGCCCGGACACCCTTCCGCGAGGAGCGGATGAACCTCCTGGACCGTGCGGTCATCGTCATCCTCGCGGTCATCCTGGTCGCATTCCTTGCCGGCACCATCCTCCCGTTTTTTGGGTATGCCCTTTGATAGGCACAACATTTTTATCGCGCTGGCCGCATCTCTCTCACATGCCAACCTGCAGCGACTGCTTCCTCTATACCCCCGGGAAGGGTGGGAAAGAAGGGGAGTGCCGGATCAACGGCCCGGCTCCCCCTGACCGGGACGCAGACCGGTGCCCCTCGCGGACCTTCCGGCCAAAAGAATAACGCGTGGCACTCTACCCGGGTAACATTGAAATAATGCGATTGAGTACTCTTATTCATGAAGAAGAATGCCATCTTTGTACTGGCTCTCCTGCTCGCGGCGATTCTTATCGTGGCTCCCGCAGCTGCCGGTATCTACTCTCCCCAAAAAGTGTCTCCCCCACAATTCTCCTCGCAGAGATCCTTCCTTGCCGGGGTGGACATCAATAACCCCGCATCATTCCAGTCGTTCATGGCCACGGTAAGGGGGATGGATCTTTCGCCATCATCACAACCCAATCCGGTGCTGCCAGCATACCTTGGAACGGGTGTGACCTACCAGAACCTTTTCAGCAGCGGGTGTGCCGGCTGCAACTGTTGCGGCTGCTGCGGTTGCTGCTGATTCTTCGCATCTCTTTTCTGTTCAATTTTTTTAGCTCTTCGCTATCTGGTGTAGGTAGGATTGGTGAACCGGATACACTCTAGGAGCTGTCCGCCCCCACACCCCCCCATATGCGATGCACGCCGCCGCCCCCGAAGGACGCCCCGGCTGCGGTTCAGTGACTGACTTGGTATGCAGATAAAAACATCGATTCAGTCTTCCTACACAAAACAGCATGAAGGCATTTTTTTTAGACTTGAATTCCCGCAGGACGCACTTTTGTATTTCAATCCTTCGATGAACGCAGAGATGATTCATTCAATCCCCAAATATAATCTGAGCGATCGTTGTATTGATAAGGGGGATTCCGGAGACCGACCGGAAAATGCATGACATTTTGATCGATGAGAAAGAGCACCGAATTTCATGGTATGACCGCAATATCTCCAGGGCAAATCGATATCTTCTTACCAAATCATGAAAAAATAAAGGAGAGGCATGTGAAGAATATTTTGAAGGTTAGGCTGCAAATATTCCACGTTAAGATAATCCGGAGCAGGATATCGGAATTTGGATATTACTGATAATTTCATCCAATTCCAGGATTGCGACCACACCCTGCCCTATTTCCTCGTGTGCCAGGGACTCCCATCGAATAGATGCAAGGAATCCACAATTTCAGAAAAAAGAACACACTGAAACCCGGATATCGCATCCCACGCGCTCCCGACCCGAATTATACCACGATCTCTGAAGGTGAACGAATGTCTGCCATGTACAAATTGATGCTCATTTTGATCTCCTGCGGATTGTTGTATACAACAGCTAGCGCCGGAGCACCAGTTGCCTCATTCTCTGTCGAGCCCTCGTCAGGTCACGCTCCTCTCACTGTCTCGTTCAAGGATACGTCAACAGGTTTCCCGACGGCCTGGGCCTGGTATTTCGGTGACGAGGATTACCAACTGACTCAATGGGTTGGGCAGAATGGATCTGCACCGTGGAATGGCAGGTTTGGCCACTCAAGCGTGGCGTTACCGGACGGGAGCATCGTGCTGATGGGAGGCGGAGGCGGGTATAAGAATGATGTGTGGCGCTCCATGGACCAGGGAGTCACATGGACACAGCAGAATGGCAGTGCAGGATGGGCAGGACGAGAGTTCCATACGAGTGTTACGCTCCCGGACGGGAGCATCGTGCTGATGGGCGGCTATAATGGCGCATATTTGAGAGATGTCTGGAGAACTGCCGATCAGGGGGTCACGTGGACCAGGCAGAATGCCAGTGCTCCCTGGCCTGCACGTGCAAAACATACCAGTGTCGCATTGCCGGATGGGAGCATCATCCTGATGGGGGGATTTAACAGCACATACATGAACGACATCTGGAAGTCTGACGATCAGGGTGTGACCTGGACCTGCATCAACCCCCATGGCACCTGGTCGGCCCGATACGGAATGTCCAGTGTCGTGTTGCCGGATGGCCGGATCGCCCTTGTTGGGGGGATGTATTACTCTTCAGCGGAGAGATATTCCAGGGACCTCTGGATTTCGGACAATGCTGGCCTGACCTGGACCCTGCAGAGCTATCCACCGGGACAGTCCTGGACACCCCGGCGATACCATACCAGCGTCGCACTGGCTGATGGAAGCATTCTGATCATAGGTGGCGAGTGCTCGGGATACCTGAACGATGTGGTGCACCTTGTAAAAGAAGGAACGCCCTGGTCCGTCCGGAAATATCTGTTGCCCCTGGATCAGGGACGATACCACCACTCAAGTGCCGTGTTGCCGGATGGAAGTGTCATCCTCTCGGGCGGACAGACGCCAGGTGGTATCAAGAATGATGTATGGCGATTTCCAACTGCGAACAAAGAGAAGAATCCCCGACATGTCTACAAGGCTGCAGGCACCTATTCCGTGACGCTCCAGGTATTCAATGAAGATGGCTCCAACACCACAAGAAAGGGGTCGAATATCACTGTCATTCCTGAACTGCCTGCACCGGAACCGGTTGGAATTGATCCTGGAGTGGGTCAGAATACGGGAAAAATCAATATCATAAACCTTTCCGGGGCGAATTTCGATACCATTAACACCCCTTCGGTGAGGTTGAACCGGACAGGCCATCCTGATATTTTGGCGAGTAATGTCACCACGCCTTCGTCATCCCGGATCACCTGCACGTTTGACCTGGCGGAACAGCCCGCCGGCTTCTGGGACGTGGCGGTCGAAAACCCCGATGGAAAGACAGGGGTTCTTGGGCAGGGGTTTTGCATCACACAGGGACCCCCGACTGCATCGTTCGTCGGTTCACCAATATCCGGGAATACACCGCATAAGGTCTCTTTCACTGACACGTCGACCGGTTTCCCTACCAGCTGGCGATGGACATTCGGGGATGGAGGAACAAGTGAGGAGAGAAGTCCATCCCATTCCTATACCGTGGCGGGAACCTATACAGTGGCACTGACCGTCCAGAATGAAGGAGGAACAGACGCGCTCATAAGAACAGGGTACATCACGGTCACTGCGGCCCGGCCCCCTGTAATCACCTCGTTTGCCCCTGCGAAAATGGTCCACGGGAAGACCGTGAACGTAGCAATTATCGGCAAATATTTCCAGACCGGTGCGACCGCGAAGCTCGTTTGGGGGGCTGTTACTATTCCTGTGAAGATAAAAACCCTCACACCCCCGTCAAAAATCGCGGGGTCGGTCACTATTCCCGCACCGGCAAGGGGGAAGTATAGTCTGGTCGTTACCAATCCCGATGGAGGAACGTGCACGAGGGCGAATGTCATCACGATTACCTGAAAGGTGTCCTAATAATGAACGCGACGATTGAAGGGAATCAAGGATGTGAAGGAGAATGAAATTCGATGAGATTAGGGTCTCCTGGTTTATCGCGGTCATAATTACTTTCGCAATCACCAGCCCGGCATGGGCAGACGTCCCGGTCAACTCAACGCGGGAAACAACGGGCATCTCCAGCATGACAAGCCTCGACTGCATGGGCGCGGTCACGCAATCGAACTCGCTCGCCTGGGAGCAGTCGAGCTCATCGCTCCATAATCCGCCTCTTTCTCCCGGCGGTATCTACTCGGTATGGTTCGACATCTTTGGAAATCCCGTATTTGGCTGGACTGCTGATCCATTGCTTGCGGAGTTGCTGGAAGAGCCTATTCCACCGGGGGAGGTCCGGTATACCGCAGGATACACTGCGACTACTCTGGCAACGCAGGGAACCACTCACCTGACCAGAATGGTTGATGTCGATACCTCGAATAAGGCAGGATACGAGAACAATATCGATGTCTCCACCC
>DUGV01000085.1 GCA_013331225.1 Methanolinea sp. | reverse complement strand
CAGCGGTCGCTGCTGCGGTCACTGCGGCATAATCAGTCGGATCGGCCACGGTGCCGTCAACGAAGTAGAACTCGACTGTGTCGCCATCATTCAGCGCTATCAGGTTCAGGGCACCGGCCGGGTTATTGTATCCATCTTTGTATACATCATTGACATAGGCATACCAGGCTTTCCTGGGCGTCTTCTGGTAAATATACGAGCCAATATTATCCAGGAGCAGTGCTCCTGATGAGGCGTAGTTCTTGTCGGTTATGTCGTAGGTGAACCCTGATCCGGCCTTGGATGCGGTCTCGAGGGCACCGAGTGGCGTGGTATAGTCCACCGTGTAGTTCCCGCTGGCATTGTTGTAGGCGGTGACGGTGAAGGTCTCACCCTCAATGAGAGTAACGGTGCCATCAAAGAGGGTATCGACAGGGACAGGAGGCGCTTCCTGGCTGTATATCTTGATGTCAGAAATGTATTTTACCGATAAACCTGTTGTCGTGGGGTATTGTTCCGATCCACTTGTGTAATAGTACCAGTATTCGGGTGCTGCCGACTCATGCCAGTCATAATTCCCCATCATGTGGTATCCCCACGGGTTGACAGAGTCATCGGCGAAGAATACGAGTTTCATACCGTCGGAATAGCCGGTATCGGGATAGTTACCATCCTGGTACCAGGTGATGACCATCGGTCCCTGCCGCGCGGGATAGGTGTAGACGTTTTCATATGCAAATGTCTTGGAAAACCCGTCAGAAGCCTCGAGTTCGACGGTATCTCCCTGAGACATTCCTCCGACGAGATCGCAGAGGTCCTTCAGATTGGTCCCCTTGACGGCACCCTGATCCTTTTCATTGGTGTCTTCAGCCGGGTTCCACCGAAGCTGCTGTTCAATATCGGGGTCTGGATCATCGATGAAGACCGGCCCCTGGTGGTAATAATGTGTAGATCCATCACCAAGGACAGGGAGGGTCTCTTCAAGCCACTGGTACGTGACGGTGGTCTCATTGAGAACCGTGGTGTTGTCATTCGCATATCGTATTACATGCAGCTGGGTCGTCGCCGCGCAAGCCGGGACAATGACCAGGGCAATCAAAAGAAAGGAACATAGAGTAAGTGCATACTTGGAACGCATAGTATTCACGCCACCTTGCCTCACCAGGAGTTTTATCGAGTCGCACGACTCCCCGAGCGGGTGAATAACCCGGTCAGGAACAATGTTATCTTAAAACTAAATCTTTATATATTTAACTTGAGGCAATTGTTGATATCAAACGTTATACCAACAGATATACCTGTTGTTAAATGAGAGGGACCTGAGGGATCCCTAAAGAAGATGGACAATGTACCTGTTCGGATTGTCAGGACGGACGATGATATCCCGGGACCGCGTGGTATCTCCTGAGCGGAGTGTCAGGTCGTGGGTCCCGATAGGAATCGCGGTGAATGAGAACGGTGTCTTCTCACCTGTTGCAATCCCGTCGATGAAGATTGCAGCACCAGCGGGGACACTCTCGACCCGGAGAGGGCCGGATGGATATGTTTCCAGGATAAATGAAACAGTCCCTTTGATATATTCCTCCTGTGTCCTGGGAATGCTGATCACTCTGTGCGTCGGCAGGTGACCCGGCAATGATACCATTACGAGGTGTGTCCCCTCAGATAACCCCCTCACGAGAGAAGGAGTGGTGTTCCCGGTCCTTGCCCCGTCCATAAAAATCTCTGCACCGGAAGGGGCGGACTCAATTGAGATGGCATGATAATTTCCGTTATATGTGGGGAGGAGAAGTTCGCTACCGTCTGCAAGGCCGTCCTGGATAGGGATGTTCGTGTAGGTGGATTCGCCGATGAGGGTGATATATGACCCGGTTCCCGGGACTTCAAGGGTAACCGGAGTCCGCAGCAGTGGATATATCCCGTTGAGCGTGAATGCAGTGGAATTTCCTGAAGGGTCCGTGATCCGTATCCTCCGATCCAGTCTGGCAACAACGAAATCCAGTTCACAGATGGCTAGTGCATCGTGATATACCCAAGCCCTTGTAATGAGCGTCTCGCCCTTGCCGGCCGACGCACTCGGCCGGGTTGCCTTCACGGTATGGTATCCCTCTTTCAGTCCATAGAGCACAAGGGGACTTTTTCTCTCCATTTGTTGATTATCCACCGATAATTCCAGATCCCCCGGGTAGGTGACGATCAGGAGGCCGCCATGGCGGGACCTTTCCGGTGCCTCTCCGGGTAGGCTTTCATCTGTTCCTCCTTCCGGGGTCAGGACAAGGGTTATCTCCTGTGGACCGGCGAGACGGACCACTGTCTGGCAGGAGAGATAGCCGTCCATCTCGGCCGCGAGGCGGTATTCGCCCCCTGGCAGTACAAAGGTGGCAGGCGAACTTTGCACATCTGATCCTCCATGAATCGAGACGAGGGCTCCCGGGGGGGTCGTGCTGACTTGGAGAGGGTAACCGGAAGAAGAATCCGGGGCATTGCGGGGAGATTCATCATTTGGCAAGTACTCATATGGGTTGTCGCCGGTGACGGGCACCTGGCCCTGGTCCCCGTGTCCGGGTATCGGAATCCCGAGTATCCAGAACAGCACCTCCCATATGCGGGAGAAGAAGGAGTCGTCCCTTATTGTTCCTTCACGTCCATTCCCGATTAAATCGGGAGTAATGGTCGTGACAGCAGAGGTGGACGGAGATGGCGGGGGGCTTTCAGAGACAGGGGGAGGAGTATCGATAGGTCCGATTGCCGAACGATTCTTTGACGTATAATCAGTTGTTGAAAGTCCCGGTGGATACGAAACGGTAAGGATGACTATCCTTGGCCCGATTACAGCCGGATCTCTTCCCGGTGTTGTTTTCCAGAACAATTCATTATGTGTATACTCCGAGACAGTTCCGGTGACATTGTAACGTGAGACCCATATTCCAGCATGGTTGTGCGCGTATTCACCCGGTATGACAACCGAGTTCTGGAATGCCATGGGAGAGGATGCCCCACCATCGTCCGGGATCGTACTGACTGCCTGGAGTTCTGCTCCGGAAAGACCTGTCCGGATATCCGGGAAATCTGAAACAGTGAGGTTCGGGAGGTCCTGATAGGAATACTCCTTCATGGCGTGGACAAGGCCCGCTCCTTCCGAAATCCAGTTCTCGCGATGGACGTCACCATCGTCTCCGGCCACAACAAGAAGAAGGGGAGGATAGAGAGTCCATTCATTCCCGCCGGGGGGATTCCTGGCAGATATCTCCATCGGGGCATCGGTCCTCAGCATGCGTGTAACATTAAAGGCCAGCGTTTCAGTGACTTTGCCGTCAGGGAGGCGAAATGTGGAACGCTCCGGAGTGCCGGGGCTCATCCCGTTGATTCCGACCTCAATCCTCTGTTCGTGGGTATACCCCGCATCAGAGAACAGATAGAGCCTGGCCCATGCGAAAGAACTCGGCGGCAAAGAATCTGGTGGAATGCGGTACGTAATCGACTGTCCGCTCCTGCAGATCTGGCGCTCTCCAGGTGCAACATGGAGGGATATATTGCCGGTTATCGCAGTTGCGACCAAGCCGAATGAGATCTGTTCGGATACATACCCGCCGTCCTGGGTGGATGCCAGATCCCCGGATGACGATGTGACGGAATATTCCCGTTCCAGGTTGAAATGGACCGGAACGACAACCCCGTGAGATACATCGACCCACTCTTCAATGGGATCGAGATAACCATCCTTTTGGACACTCACAGTGTGACTGCCGGCAGGAATGTCGACAAGAGTGAAAGGAGTGATCTCTCCGGTCTCTTCTCCGTCGAGCACTATCTCGGCACCCGCAGGGGTTGATGTGACTTCGATGCTGCCAGCGGGCTCTTCCTGGCTGTATATCAGGATTTCAGAGACGATCTGCCCTGATAAGCCAGTGGTGGTGGGATATCTCTCGTCTCCCGAATGGTAAAAATACCAGTATTCCGAATCAGCCGCTTCGTGCCAATCGTAATTCCCAAAGGCATGGATCCCCCAGGGATTAGTCGAGGTGTCGGCAAACCACACCATCCGCATACCATCCGAGTATCCTGTATCGGGAAACATCCCATTCTTAGACCAACAGATCACGATGGGGCCTTCGCGACTGGAATATTCGTAAACGTTTTTATACGCAAAGAGCATGGACCAGCCGTCAGCGGAACGTATTTTTACCCTGTCTTCAGACCCCATCCCCCCTACCAGGTCACAGAGGTCTTTTACACTCGTTCCTTTGACGGCACCCATGTCCTTCTCCTGGACATTGGTATCTTCATCCGGGTTCCATCTCAGTTCCTCTTCCTTCACAGGGTCCGGATCGTCCACAAAGACTGGTCCCTGGTGGTAGTAATGGGTGAATCCATCTCCGTATACACGGAGGTTTTTCTCCATCCATCGATAGTCAACGGTCTTTTCGGCAAGTATGGTGAACTCGTCGGCTGCATATTTTACTACACGAATCTCGGTTGTCGCAGCAGATGTAACTCCGGATGCACCTACCAGCACGCATGAGATCATAAGTAAGAGCAGGAGCGGATGGAGATTCGCATGGAATGTAATGAGAGAATTTCTCGTCATAGTTTCCTCTCGGGTATATCCCGGGTCTGCAACAGGTGGCCATCCTCTTCTTCGGGGTTGAAGAGGGAAGATATGAGATTCCTGCACTCCTCTGCCCCTGAACATGCCTCTCCCGACCCTGCGAAGAGGGCATCCCTGCAGGTCTGCAGGGTCTGCAGCCTGGCAGGGAACAGTGAACGCTGGTTTTTGTCAACGCTGTCATCATCCGCCCATTCCACCGGTTCAGGAAGAGTGATCTCTTCAATGATACTGGCCCTGGATTCTCCCTTCCCTCCTGCAGGGGAGACGGCCATTACCCTCATGTGCACGAAATCCGAATTGTTTTCTGTCCGCACGACAGTGTATCCGAGAGTATTCTCCGAGCTCACCCGGTATTCGGGTATCTTCTGTTCGGCAAGTGTGTAAAATGGAGCTCCTCCTCTTGCTTCGGTAATATACGTGATTCCATGTGCAACGTCCCTTTCGTAGACGTGAACATGGCTCTGGAAGACGGCAATAACCCCACACGCCCGAAAGACCGGTTCCCATTCTCTCCGGAGGTTCTGAAAGCCCCCCGGGTGTTTCTCTTCAGAACTATAGATTGGATGGTGAAGGACGACGAATTTCCAGGGGACATCCCGCGAGAATGATTCATTCATCCATGCAGACTGTGCAGGCAGGTCATTCCATGCCCAGTCGTTGGAATCGAGGACCACGATCAGGATATTGCCGGCCTCAACGGTGTAATTCGGGGAAGTCCGGAATATTTCAAAATACAGATCGCTGTTCCTCTCATGGTTCCCCATCACCGGGACAAGGGTGACATTCGCAAACATCACCGCACCGGTGGCAAAGAACCGGTCCCAGTCCGACATATTTTCTCCATTGTTCACAAGGTCGCCTGTATGCACGACCAGTGAAACGCCGGGTTCCGCGGCAATAACATCCGCAACCGGACGGTGCCGTTCCTCCTGTGAGATGCGGGGAAGCTCGTCCCTCGTGTCCCCATAGACCACGAACGTGACCGGTCCCGAACACGGATAGGTGAGAAAGTGATAAATACCGTACTCGGTCTCTCCGCTCCAGATGCGGTACTCATAGCGTGTTGCATCAGCGAGATTCTCCAGAAGGAATGTGTGGTGGATATAGCCATCGGTAAAAAACGCTGTGCGATGAGGCTGCAACAAATCGCTCCTGAAACTATCATTTGCGTATTGAATGGTCGGAAGGACAGGGTCAGAGGTCCAGAGATGAATATTCGTGTGATTGGATGTTGTACCAGTGATATAGGGTCCCCATCGTATTACGTCCTGCATGGTGTGATTATTGACCGGGAAAGCGTTATTATGGCCAAAATCTTCAGGAATGGCACCAGAAGTCCATGCAAGAGCCGATAACAGGAATACAGCAAAAATGATTCTCGAAATACGGGAGATCCGCTCAATTTGTCGTCTCCCTGGAGTAATGCGACCTTTTCCTGTGGGTAGAATCATCCACACTCCTCTCTAGGGAAGGGCAGAGGCCCTTGAGATAAAAACAGGAAAAAAACTGCTGCCGCGAGAGATCTCCCTGTAACATGCGCCGCAGCTGGGGTCCCCATTGATCCCTCATATCCCGGCATGCGGGTTGAGATTTCCTCTCCTTTTCTGCCTTGCATCAGAAAATTTCCGGTTATTTCTTGCATAGGTATTATGGAGACAATTGCCTAGAGAGAGGCCGGCCAGCCTCTCTCTCCTATCTTTTCATGACCCAGTACAAATTGCAGGAATTTCTGTCCTTCATCCGGGTGTGTTGCGTCTGATGGAACTGTCATGGCATAGACAATCGGTCTTCCGCCCCGTTCCTGGCCGATTGAGGAGAAGCGGGGAAAGCCAAGTATCACATGGGATTTTGCGTACCAGTCTTCGTAATCAGTGGAGGCAAGGTTGATCTCTGGCGGAAGGTTGACATACGATAAGTTCTGGGCTTCTGCGACACTCCTGTATTCGAATGCATAGTCAATTCCTCCGGCGGCAAGGAGAGACAGGAGAAAGATGCTCCCGTCACGGATGACGATGTGCTGGTCTGATGGATGGGGGACCTCCGGGAGACGGACCGTGTAACCTTGCGCTGAATTTTCCATTACAAGGGGTGGGTCAAAATGATTCCCGATCACCCTCGGGAATATTGTCTGGTCACCGTAATAGTCTCCCGCGAGCATGGTGACCATGAGGGCCCGGTATCCGGCAGCATCGAGCATGGGATTTGAGAAACCAACCCTGACGTCCGGCTTTGCAAGGATTTCCGGCCAGTTTGTCTCATTTATCTCTGTATGATACAGGCTTTTTTCGGTATACGCGATCACCATCTCGTTCCGGGCGAAAGGGACATACCAGTCGGTAAAGTTCTTCCCGGTCTCCCGGGAAGGGCGATACATCAAATCAGGAATGAGTGATTCATCTGCAACTGCGACCACGTCGAATTTCCGGTAGAGGTCCGTGACCTGGCGAATTGCCTGTATGCTTCCGTGACCTTCAACCTGGACGTCAATGTCCGGGTTCAGTGCCTCGTATTGGGATTCCAATTCCGAGAAAGGAACGAGGAGACTTCCCGCAGCAACAACCTTGAGGGGGATCTTTCCGGTGTTCGGGTGCGTACTGCACCCGGAGTAGAGGGTACAGAAAATGAGCATGAGAATCACCGGAACGATCGCCCTGTTCATGCCGTCTTCTCCTTAATCTCGATCCGGTCTACCCATTTCACCCACGCGCTTCCTTCAGTGATTACTCCCGGTTCTTCGGAGATGATGGCAATGCGTGCGGGACCGCCGTCATTGTAGGAGAGTGGCTTTCCATCCTGTTCATACATCAGGATGATGCGAAGAGGCGGCGAAGGGATTTCTGCAAGGCCCTCGTTGAAGGTGACGAAGCCTCTGCCTTCCATCTGGTCCAGGTCAAAAACCCAGAGATATCCGTCCGGAGCTGATATCCAGATGGTGTCACCAGGTTCCATACCCCCAGCCATGGATGCAAGGACACGAAGGTCTACCCCCTTGCAGCGGTAGGGTCCGAACCTGAATCCCGTAGTCGAGACGCAGTATCCATGACCGTTCACCGAAGGCAGATTACGTAATTCATCCAGTGTGAAAACCATCTCACTGGCTCCTTTCAGGGTGAGCCGCCAGTCAGAATAGTCAGGAGCGGCCTCGGCCACCGGGCTCTTTGTGTCGGAACATCCTGCAGCCATCAGGAATCCGACAGCGAGAAATGAGATGAGGAGAACTGGGATAGTGAGTTTCATGATTCACGATCCTTTCTTTTCACAAGCATGAGTGCACAAGCAAGACATACCACGAGGGGAATACCCAAGAGCAACGGGCTCCTGGTGGGTGGAGGAGGGTATGTCTCATCCATCTTCGACTCGTAGGATTTCGGGAGTAATTCGGAGGACCCGTGATATCCTCCACTATAAATCCGCACCTCGTCAACCCACTTGACGGTATAGCCGCTTGTCGACGGATAGAGATTGTCAAAGAGATGGACCGAATCTGGAGGCATCGTTTCCCTCATGTCCGTGTTCCCAAAGACATTCTTCCCCTCATGATTTGTCGAGTTGTCAGCAAAGAAAACCAGCCGCATACCGACATGGTAGGAAGGCGGGTATCCCGTCCCCTGGCGCTCACCCACCGCGGTCTCCTCACCGTTGAACCAGCAGACAACGACTGACCCCTGGCGGGGAAGTGGGTGGTAGATGTTTTCGTAAGGGAACTCCACGTGATAGCCATCGGAAGCTTTCACCATCACTTCGTCGCCTGGATTCATTCCCCCCACGAGGTCGCAGAGGTCTCTTACCGAAGTGCCTCTGACGGCCCCCATGTCCTTGAAATTCGTAGTCTCGTTCACGTCCCACTGCCCTTCCTTGTCGCTCACAAAGACCGGACCCTGGTGGAAGTAGTGCGTCAGGCCGTCACCATATACCTGGAGATTTGCTTCCATCCACTGGTACGACACCTTCGTCTCGTTCAGAACCGTAGTGCCGTCTGCGGCATATTTCGCGGCACGCACTTCTGTAGTGGGAGCTGCGCACGTGACGTGTATCAGCCCGAAGAGCAGGATCGCGGCGATGATGCACGGGAACAATCCGATCCTGTGATTTCGTTGTGTGTCAAAAATACGAAGGGAAAAAGAACTTAAATCCATCGCTTTTACCTCTTTTTAGTGGCGTATACAAGGAGAACGCCGGCTGTGAGAGCACCCATGATCACATGGAGTGAGAATCCTGCCTGTGTCGGAGCCTCCGGTGCGTTAGGTGTTGCCATGCGACGAGGTTCTGCCTGTGCAGAGCTGCCGGGATAGATCAAAATGTCTGAAATATACTGGACCGAGAGGCCTGTCGTGGTCGGGTATTTCTGGTCCCCTTGGCGGTAATAATACCAGTGCTCTTCATCAGCCGACTCGTGCCAGTCCCAGTTTCCAAAGGCATGGATACCCCAGGGATTCGTGCTGGTGTCAGCAAAGAATACGAGCCGCATCCCTTCCCGGTAATCCGGAACGTATCCGGCATCAGCCTTCCACCAGGTCACGACAAGTGGCCCCTGTCTTGGAGGGAAGGAATACACGTTCTGGTATGCAAATTCCCTGGAGAAACCGTCTGCAGCCCTGACCTTCACTGTGTCTCCCGGGGACATCCCTCCCACCAGTTCGCAGAGGTCACGGAGATTGGTCCCCTTCACCGCACCCATGTCCTTTTCCTGGACGTTTTTGTCTTCGGGAGGGTTCCATCGCAGCATTTCCTGGGCCTCTGGATTAGGGTCGTCAAGGAAGACCGGGCCCTGGTGGTAGTAGTGGGTGACACCATCGCCCTGCACCGGGAGATTCTTTTCCATCCACTCATACGAGACAGTTGTCTCTTTCAGAACTGTGACCCCATCATTTCCATATTTGATGATGTGCAGGGATGTGGTGGCGGCGCAGGCTCCAAGGGAGAACGAAAGGATGCAGATGATGCAGATGATGAATCTTGCAGGTGGTATGATGTTCTCTCTCATTTTTCTCTCACAATTCGGGTTAGGTTTCATGTGTTTACAATCCAGTTGATCTCAAAAGTTACGGCCTTCTGCCCGGTAGCCGACCGGGGATTTTACTCCCACCTTTCCCTGTATTTATCCAGTCATGGAAAAAATAGGAATGGTCAGGCAGTCGCAGGCTTCGTGGCAGTTGCCGGGCTCGTGCAGTCGCACTTGAACTGGCTGCATCCCCCTGCCATCGGGGTAAAGAGGTTCTTGCCGTACTTTTCCTTCCCGAATTCGCCAATGGCTGTCTGGATCTCAGGGGAGATGAGGAAATTCACAAAGTTGTTGGCCATCGCAATCTTTTCAGATGGCTGGGTAGGTGTATACACCGTGATGACACTGTAGACGTTCAGGAGGATATCTCCCTGTTCGATGACAGGGACCAGTCCAAGGTTCCCCTTGTAGGCAAGGTAGGTCCCCTCGTCCGTCAGGGTGTAGGCCTGCTTCTCTGATGCAAGCTGCAGCGTCTCTCCCATGCCCCGCCCGGCCTCGATGTACCAGTTCCCGGACTTCTGGATGTCAGTGGTGTAATTATACCCTGCGGCCTTCCAGATATTCTTCTCTGCGGAATGGGTTCCGGAGTTATCCCCGCGGGAGGCAAACGAGACACCGGCAGTCCCAGCCTTCCCCTGGTCTATCAGTTTCTTGAACGCATCCTCGGGCTTCATACCCTTGATGCCTGCTGGATCGCTTGCAGGTCCCACGATTATAAAGTAATTATACGCAAAGCAGCGACGGTTGACCCCATGTCCGCCGTCCATGAAGATCTGTTCCTGGCTCGGAGAATGCACGGCCAGGATGTCGCAGTCACCACGTGTAGCGATCTCGATAGCTTTTCCCGTCCCCTGCGAAGTGATGAGAAGATCGACATTGTATTTCTCATCGAACATGGGCTTTAAGTATTCGAGAAGCCCGGTGTCATAGAGGCTGGTGGTGGTGGCCAGCAGCACTTTTGTCCTTTCAGCCGGCTGGGTCTGAACCGGGGTTGTCTGAGAGGGGGTGGTCGTAGTGCAACCTGCAAAGAATGCCCCGCTGATGATGAGGGCACTGAGTAAAATAAGAATACCTGCTGTCCTTTGATTGAGATGCATAGGTCTCACGGCTAGTCCTTATACAGGATTCCTGATGAATATTTCCATTAACATTGACGTTATTGTTAACCACTTGCATTATCAGCTGTATATATCAGGTGATATGGGCGAAAAAAACCTTTAACATTCCCCCAGTCGAAGTTTTCCCCATGTGGAAGGCCGTAACGCTTGAGGATTGGGCAAAAAACCGGGTCTCGGAACTCTCCTCGGCCAGGCCTGTGGTAGAGGAGATCATCTCACGGGTCAGGAACGGTGGTGACCGGGCACTGCTCGATCTCACCAGGCAGTTCGATGGAGTTGACGTGGATTCTCTCCTGGTCGGGGAGGACGAACGGGAGAAGGCCTTCCAGGAGGTGGATGAGCGGGTCATCGCAAGTCTGATCGAGGCGGACGCACGGATATCCCGTTTCCACGAACTTCAGCAACCGAGGGGATTGTGGCTCGAGGAAGTTGAGCCAGGCGTGGTGCTGGGGGTCAAAACCACCCCCCTCGACCGCATCGGTGCCTACATCCCGGGAGGAAGGGCGGCTTACTCATCCACCGCACTGATGTGCACGATTCCTGCGAGGGTTGCAGGCGTGAGATCCATCTGCTGCTGCAGCCCGCCCCCCATATCCCCCCTGACCCTTGTGGCGATGGACATTGCGGGTGTCGACGAGATCTACGCGGTCGGCGGTGCGCAGGCAATCGCGGCCATGGCGCTCGGGACAGAGAGTATCCGGCCCGTCCAGAAGATTGTTGGGCCCGGGAATATCTACGTGACGATGGCAAAGATGCTTCTCCGGGATCACGCGGAGATCGATTTCCCTGCGGGCCCGAGCGAGATCGTGGTGCTTGCAGACGATTCGGCACGGGCGGAGTTCATTGCCGCTGACATCCTTGCCCAGTCAGAGCATGATCCCCGGGCAGCAAGTCTCCTCGTGACTACCGATCCAGGCCTTCCTGCCCGGGTGGGAACATGCCTCGAATCAGGGATGAAGGATGCAAAG
>DUGV01000168.1 GCA_013331225.1 Methanolinea sp. | reverse complement strand
CAGGCCAAGGAACGCCTCGACCACCGCCTGCTGGCCGCTCCCGGCAGCGTGGATGAGGTCCGCGCCTCTGCGTGTCATCTCGAAGCCGTTGATCCACTCCCTTGCCACCATGTCCCTGGGTGCAGAGAAAAGCATGAGGTCATAGAGGGTCATGCCCCGGGATCGTATTTCCATGATGGATGAGGGGTCGTGCACATCGAGTTCGTGACCCTGAATAACACGAACCTCGGTCTTTCCAAACGCGCGGTAAAACTCCACGGCATCATCAACAGTGGTGCTGCCGACGACCCTCGTTGCACCGGGAATATCTCCCCCCATCAGGAGGGGTATAAGGAGTATGAATGCCCCAAAATGGGTATTTCCTCCCCGGTGGCCGCTGGTGCATTCCACCGCCTGGTGGATGAGGGCACCTGGGCCACCCTCGCTTCTCTCCGCAGCCTCCAGTGCCGGGCGGGCTAGTATCGCGGATGCAAGAAAATGTTCGAGCCTCGTAGTCTCATAATCATGGCAGCGGTCGACGTTCCCTGGCTTTGGGTACGCCGAGACCTCCAGTATCATTGCCAGCTGCGCACGGTCAGCACGGGTGAGTGGCCGCATCCTCATAAAAGAGATGCTGCATGATCTTATCAGCCAGCTGTTTCTTCTGTCGCATGTACTCTCTGTTCGAGAGTCCGGCCTGCCGAAGCGTCATCTCCCTGAACATGCAGGGGGATGAGTCCTTGCAGCACCAGGCAAGGCTCCCAAAACAGGTCTGGCTGCCGAAATCAAGGGGGGTCCCGGCTACCGCGTTCTGCTTGAATGAGAGGTAGTCCTCCCGGGAGAGCCCAATCTTTTCAAGCATCGGGATCAGAGGGCAGTTCTTGACAGGCATGCAGCAAAAGGCAAGTGACCTGATATCTCCTCCCCTGCAGAGCTGCTTTGGGGCGTTATACCACCCATGCTCATCGGTGAACCTGGAGATTGCCGCATCGAGGCCTGCGAGTGTCCGTTCGTCGGACTGGCGGGCGAGTGACACCATGTCAGCTCCGTGGGAGAGCATGTCCTTCATCTTCTCAAAGGTATTGACGGAGTTATTGGCAATAACAAACAGTGGGCTGTTGTTCCGGATCTGGCGCACTTTCTGATACCCGAAATCCATCAGGTCCACGTGGATGATGTCGGCACCTGCTCCCCATATCTTTTTTACCAGCAGGAGGTCATCCGCACTGACCCCCGCTCTCATCTTGACAGATACGGATACCTCCTCTCGCTTCAGTGCGCGTATGTATTCACCCAGAAGATCAGGGTGGTGGAGGAGATATTCGCCGCAGCGTGCCCGGACAAGAGGCTCCTGACGGCAATGGGCGTCGATCTCGTAGATTACGCTGTCACCTATCTGCGAGGCTATGACCGCGAGCGAATCCGGACTGCCTGCCCTCAGGTTCAATCCGCAGACAACATCTGAAGGAGCCATGCGCTATACCTGAGCAGCCAGTGCCTCGACGGGATCTTCGTAGAGAAATTCCGGGCGTCCTGCTGCTGCCAGGGTCCGGCTTGCTTCCATGGTGGGTCCATCGATTGAGTAACCACCCAGGAACGCAGCTCCAATGTGTGCAGCCCTCTCCAGTGCATACTCCGCGTCAACAATTCCCGCCATAGCTGAGACCGCTATCGGGGTCTTTACCACCCGTTCATTCAGCAGCAGGCCATACCTCTCGTAACTGCGCATCGCTTCCATGGTACGACTCTCATCTCCGGAAAAATCGCGGTCCCCGAAGTTCTTATAAATTTAATTTTTCATGGATATAAAAAGTTGGACGGTATCGAGACTTTCTTCTCCCCGCCGCTGTTCCGGCCTTGCATCTTGGCCCGCCGCTGCCTTGCAGCCTTTACGGGGATAGGCGTTCGGCGATTATCGATAACCATTTACCCGTGCCAGTGTTACTAATATACATATGAGTAAGAAGGGACTTTTACTGGTCGGACATGGAAGCAAACTCCCGTACAACAAGGAACTGGTGGAGAACACTGCCAGGCTCATCACCGGGAAGTACCCGGAATTCATTGTCAAGTGCGGGTTTATGAACATGAATTCGCCCAGTATCGAGGAGTCAATGGCAGAATTCCAGAAAGAAGCCATCGATGTCCTTATCGTAGCACCCCTGTTCCTTGCAAAGGGCGTCCACATACTCAAGGATATCCCTTCGGTAATAGGCATAGAGGAGGGAAAGAGCAAGGGTGTCTTCTCCTTGAATGGCAGAACAGTGCCTCTCCTCTATGCCGATCCCATTGGATCGGATCCCCTGCTCGCAGAGCTGATGGTCAAGAATGCCAGGCAAGCCCTCAAGACCCTCTAATGGTATGAAAATTCTGGTACTGGATACTATTCACGGAGGGAGAAAGTTAGCAGCTGCATTGAAGGAGCGCGGCCATTCCGTGGACATGGTGGACGTCTACCGGGGGGCAGAAGGGATCAGTTCGGGGCAAGCCGAACAAAACGACTATGACCTCGTGGTCGCACCAGTCCACCTGGATCCTGGACACCCTCTGCTGAAGTCGATCCCCGCTCCCGTGGTTACCCATCACCAGGCAGTGAGATGGTTGATTGGAACGCAGGTGCCACACCCCCTGGTAGAGATCACAGGCGCCCGGGGTAAGACAACGACGGCGCATGCACTGGCGCACCTCATGGAGGGGCCGGGCATTCTTCATACCTCGCTCGGGACCACCAGGTATCCTTCAAGGGAAAACTTCAGCAAAACGGGCATCACACCTGCCTCGCTCATCGATGCTGCATCTTTTGCCCATTCGCGCAGCGGATGGCTGATCGCAGAGGTATCGCTTGGGTTCACCGGGGCCGGGACACTTGGCATCCTGGCCTCTATGGAGACCTACCGTTGCGCGGGAGGAAAGAAGGATGCACTTGAGGAGAAACTCCGTTCCGGGTCCGCCCTCCCCCTGGTCCTCACCCCGCCAGGAACGGGCCGGTGCCAAAACAGGCTTCCTGCGGACGAGATTGCGAGGGTCAAAGATGACGGATGCCAGTATGCCTGGGAAGGGATACGCGGAGAGTTCAAAAATCCCCTCCTGGAACACANNCGCCTGCATCCTCGGTATCGATCCCGCCTGCCTCTCGACATTCTCTCCTGTTGCAGGAAGACTGGCCCTCTCCTGGACTGGAAAGACCGCAATCATAGATGATTCAAATTCTGGCACCTGCGCAATGACTGCGGCACAGGCGATAAGGTTTGCAAGGCACGCGACCGGACGCGCTGGCCCGCTCACTCTTGTCATCGGCAAAGAAGAGGGATCTATCTGCGAGGGATTCCCAGGAGAAGCCATCGTGGACCTGATCCAGGCGGAATGCCCGGACCGCGTCATCCTGGTCGGACGTGAATACGACTCGTTTATACCAGGCTCACTGCGACGAAAGATACACATCTCCTGTTGCAATTCCCTCGCAGATGGAGAAGCCCTGGCCCTGGATGACGGCGATGCGGGCATGGTGGTGCTGGCGGTGAAGACATGGCGGTGAATCCCATGAAATACATGCAGCCACGGCCCAGTTCTATCGTAGCCGCCCTCTACACCGCACGCGACCTTGGGGTCGACGTGGCAATCCTGCACGGGCCTTCGGGGTGCTCCTTCAAGCATGCACGTCTGCTCGAGGAGGACGGGATGAGGGTCCTCACCACCTCTCTTGCGGATCATGAATTCATATTCGGAGGACAGCAGCCGCTTGAGGCGGTTCTCCGTTACGCGGAAGAGACATTTTCCCCCCGAAGGATCGCAGTGGTTGGGACCTGCGTGTCGATGATCATCGGCGAGGATCTCCAGTCAGCCATCCGGAACGCGGGAATCTCCACTCCCACGATATCGGTCGAGATCCATGCCGGGTTCCCGGAGAATATCGATGGAGTGATTGCCACCCTCGAACCTGCGGCAGCAGAAGGCTGGATAAGCGAAGATGAACTTGAACGCCAGAAACGGCTCCTTGCATCCGCAAACGAGGTCGAGCGGCTGCGCGGTGCGGCGTCCCGGCCGTATATCGAGCCTTCCCGGGGTGACCTGAAGCATCTCGCCGCAGAACGGCTCCTTGCCCTCGCACGGAGCGGCAGAAAAGGGGTTGCTATCATGAACGCAAAGAAAGAGACCGCGTACATGTTCGCAGACGAACTCCTCGCGCTCCACCAGGCCTGCCCGGGTGCATCCATCACATACATCGCGAACCTCGAGGAAAGGGGGCTTCCCAAGGTTCGTGAAGACGCCCGCCGCATCCGGGACGAACTCTGCGAGAAGGGGCTCTTTCCAGTTCTCTGCGGAGCCCTGGACGAGTATGGGGCCAACGGGGATACGCTCGGAGAGAAAATACGGACACTCTCCCCGGAATTTGCGTTCATCGTCGGCGTTCCGCATGCAATCCCTCCCCGGTACCTCGAAGGAGTGGAGTGCATCTCGGTCACGAATGGCCCACGGCAGGTTGACCCCCTCAGGGATCAGGGACACCGGTATGTGGTGGTCGAAGTGGACCTCCATCCCAGGACGCTTGGCGTTACCCACCTCGTCGAGAGCGAACTAGGTGCCGTCATCAGGAGCATGGCATGAAGGCGCTGATGATCTCAGGTGATCGCTCCGGGAGCGGAAAGACGAGCATCACGCTTGCTATCGCCTCCCTGTTCGCAAGAAAGATGAAGGTCCAGACCTTCAAGGTCGGGATGGNNTGGACTACATCGACCCGTCCTACCTCACCGGCGTCACCGGGCGACCCTGCCGGAACCTGGACACCTATGTCATGGACAGGGATCAGGTCAGAGCCGTCTATACGCACGGGTGCATGGGGGCCGACCTGGCCCTCATCGAAGGAGTGCGTGGCCTCTATGAAGGCGCAGAGGCGCTCGAAGAGACCGGGAGCAGCGCCTCGGTGGCAAGGTGCCTGGATATCCCTGTGGTGCTGGTGGTGAATGCGCGGAGCATCACGCGAAGTGCGGCTGCCCTTGTCAGGGGATTCCAGGCCTTCGATCCGGAAATCCGTATCGCAGGTGTCATCCTGAACAACGTGGCAGGAGATAAGCACATCCGCAAGGCCACGACTGCGATCGAGCATTACTGCGGCATCCCGGTAATCGGTGCAATCCCCCGCATGCCTGAGATGGAACTCGGGATGCGCCACCTCGGGTTGATGCCCTACCGCGAGGGGCAGGAGAACCGAAAGTTCCAGGAAAAGATCCGGGCGGTCACAGAAAATATCGGAGAACATGTGAACCTTGACCAGCTCCTCTCCGTTGCATGTGCCACTCCCCCGCCTCAACACAAGCCGGATATCTTCAAACCCGCAAAGGATCCGGACCTGAGCATTGGAATCGCCTACGACG
>DUGV01000270.1 GCA_013331225.1 Methanolinea sp. | reverse complement strand
AACGTCTTCGAGGGCAAGGCCGAGGACATGCTGAAGTCCGGAGTCGTCGAACCCCTCCGCGTCAAGACCCAGGCGGTTGCAAGCGCCGCAGAGGCGGCAACGATGATCCTCAGGATCGACGACGTGATTGCCGCGTCCAAGACCGCAGCCCCGCAGGGCCCGCCGGGTGGCGGCGGAATGGGTGGCATGGGCGACATGGGCGGAATGGGCGGAATGGGCGACTTCTGATCCCCCTGCCGGCCAACCTTTTTTTCCATACATACCCCTGGTTACTTTCTCTCTCCTGTGAAAGGGGAATCTTTTATCCGGCAGTGCAGACACTGATACATGCAAGACCGGTTTATTTTCACCACGTTCAGGACGAACTGTTATCACTGCGGGAAGGACGCGGACCAGGTCATCAAGGCCGTTCCCTACCAGGCCCAGGTCTCCTGCAGCAACTGTGGCGCAACCCGGATCTTCGTTCCCAGGATCCAGGACGTGAACAAACCGGGAAGCTTCACAAGGATCGGCTGTTATGACCTCTGGAACCTGGTCGCGGAGGCTCCTTGCAGGAACTGCAATGTCCATGGCCCCCATGACCTGGCCATCGGGTGCAGCCACTTCACGGTCCGGTGCAGGAACTGTGGGTTCACGCACTTCTACAAGTTCGACCTCGAGTATATCGCGCAGTGCCCGATTGGAGAGGAGTCGTGAGCGCAGCCGGTAGCACCCCTTAAGGAGAGTGAGGGACCGGCATTCGGCAGGGCCACGCGATTGAGCGGCTGAAAAGATGAAAAAATAAGGGTGGGTTCGGGGGAGCGGGGAAGACCTCCTATTTCTCTTCCCTCTCCATCCGGATGGCCTTCTTCGGGCACTCATGCGCGCAGATCCCGCATCCCTTGCAGAAGTCGAGGTCGATCTCGAGGTCTTCCGAGATTGCCGCATCGGGGCAGAACATCGCGCAGATCCCGCAGGAGTTACACTTCTCCAGGTCAACGATCGGCCTGAAGACTCGCCATGAACCGGTCTTTCCGCATGCACCCCGGGTGGGCCTGCTGATCGCCAGGCGCATCCTCGTGCTCATGCGACCAGCTCCGCGTACGCCGCCTCGGCAGCCGTTACATTCCTTTTATCAGAGAACATCTCCTGGATTGCCATCTTCGCCGACTCCATGGTAACGATACCCATCTTTGCAAGGGCTCCCAGCACCGCGGTATTCAGGATCGGGTTTCCCGCCACCACGAGGTTCTCACGGAGAGCGATCCCGGTGAGGTCGACTGAGAACGAAGGGAATCCCTTCATCTCGCGGTGATCGGTTGCATTCACCAGGACGCGCCCTCCCGGCTTCATCCCGTTCAGCACGTCCACGACGTCCATGACGCTCGTGTCAAGGATCAGGACCAGGTCAGGGTGCCGGATCTGGCTGTATACGCGTATGGGGTGGTCGTCGATGCGCACGTAGGAGACCACCGGGGCTCCCCGGCGCTCGGCGCCATAAAAAGGGCAGGCGGTGGCATACTTCCCGTCACGGATGGCGGCAAGGGCGAGGAGCCGTGCTGCGGTGACCCCTCCCTGCCCGCCCCTGGAGTGAATGCGGATCTCATACATCAGGCATCACCCCGAACCAGAACTCTTCCCCAGGTCTCCTGTCGCGTACGAACCCCGCGATATCGTCGTAGGTGACCTCCTGGCCTCCAAGGCCGGCGATGACCGAGAAGGGCTTTGCACCCTCGGTGGCAGCAAGGCTCCGGGCGATCACCCCTCCGAAGCCGAATGAATAGTCACGGTCGATGACCACGACGTCTCTTCCCGAGAGGTCGAGCCTTGGGAACGGGCGGAACCAGCGGATACGCATGCTCCCGGCCTTCACCCCCTCCTTCCGGAGGAGGTCGACGGCAACCTCGGCCTCCTTGCCGAGGGTCCCCATCGCGACCACCACCACATCTGCATCGTCACAGCGATACTCCTCGACGGGGTGGTACTCCCTGCCGAATCTGTGTCTGAAGTCCTCCTCGGTCTCCCTGATGACGTTGACAGAGTCGCGCATTGATCGCTCGATGTCCCACCGGAACCTGAAGTACTGGTCAGGTCCTGTCAGGGTTCCATAACCGGCTGGGTTTGCCGTGTCGATCGCATGCGGGAGATGGATGGGGGGGATGAAGTCCCTGATCTCAACGCTCTGGAGCGGGTGCATGCTGTGGGAGAGGAGGAAACCGTCCAGGTTCACCATCACAGGGAGGAGGACCGACTCGTGCTCTGCGATTCGAAATGCCATCAGCGTCGCGTCGTATGCCTCCTGGACGGATCCCACGTATACCTGGAGCCACCCCGTGTCCCTCTCCTGGAACGCATCGGTGTGCTCGGCCCAGATGTTCCATCCCGGCCCGAGGGCGCGGTTCACGTTTGCCATGACGATGGGGAGCCGGGCTCCCGCGGCCCAGTTTACCATCTCGTGCATGTAGTGGAGACCGTGCGAACTCGTCGCGGTGAAAGTCCGCACTCCTGTGATACTCGCGCCTATGCACGCCGCCATGGCCGAGTGCTCGCTCTCCACCGGGATGTACTGGCTCTTTAACTCCCCCGAAGTGACATATTCCGCGATCTGCTCCACTATCTCTGTCTGCGGGGTGATGGGGTACGCTGCGACAACGGACGGGCAGGCATCTTTCACCGCTGCGGCCACCGCCTTGTTCCCTGTTGCGACCGTCAGCATATCCCTTCCTCCTCCCTCTTCAGGCGCTTTGCATTCCGCTCGGCGAGCGATCTCAGCATGGCCACTGCTTCGGGGCAGATGCCCTTGAACCTCCCCTGCGCATCCAGGTAATCCTCGAGCGGTATGGGCCTGATCATTGCCGCCTTCGAGGGTCCGTTGATGGTGACCTTCCCGTACTCGCGCTCATAGAGGATCCACATCCCAGATCTCACCGCGAGCCTGCCCATCTCGATGCTTCTTTCAGAGGAGTAGCGCCACCCCGGTGGGCAGGGAGCGAGGACATGGATGAACTTCGGCCCGCGGATGGAGAGGGCCTTCTGCACCTTCGAGAAGAGGTCCTTTGGGTAGGAGGCACACGCAGTGGCCATGTATGGGGGGTTGTGCGCGGCGACGATCGCATCCAGGTCCTTCTTGGACTGCCCCTTCCCTGCAGGGGTGGTGGTGGTCCTCGCTCCCGCGGGGGTTGCACCGGAGCGCTGCATCCCTGTATTTCCGTATGCCTCGTTGTCGTAACAGATGTAGAGAAAATTTGCACCGCGCTCGAACGCACCCGAGAGGGCCTGGATGCCGATGTCCACGGTTCCCCCGTCACCGGCGTAGACGATCACGTTGGTCTTCTTCCCCGCCGCCTCGAATGCCGCGCTCATCCCCGAGGCGCAGGCGGCCGCCGCGGCGAAGGCAACATTGTATACGGGGATATTCATGGCAGTCTGGGGATAGATGCCCTGGATCACGCTGGTGCAGCATGCAGGGACCACCAGCACGGTCTCGGGTCCTGCCGCCTTCAGCACGTACCGGAGAGTGAGCGAGTCGCTGCACCCCGCGCATGCCGAAGTACATTTCAGAATGTATTCTTCCCTGGGAATGTCCGTCATCAAACTCAGCAGTAAATGTTGTCCGCCATCTGTAATAAGGTATATTTAATTCGAAAAAAACAGGAAATTGCCCATATTTTCGATAAGAATCGCTTATGAGCAGGGGAAATCATCCTGCCCGGCAACTGGATGGGGAGATATGGCGAAAAACTTCATGATTCTCTTCGAGACACACGCATACGCATTTATGAAAATGGCGCAGCCATTTTCATAGTAAAAAAAAAGTGGGCGTATCAGGCCAAAGAACCCTCCTCGAAGGGTTCAGAGTGCCGGGCTGGGCTGTCCCGCAAGGCCCTGCATACCCCTGTCCTCGGCCGGCATCTCCGCAAGGACCTCCTCCGTGCTCCCGAGTGCCACCACCTTTCCTCCCTTCATCCAGGCCACCCGGTCACACACTTCCTGCACGAATTCCATGTCATGGGAGACGAGGATAAAGGTCTGGTCCATCTCCTGCCGGGCATGGAGGATCGAATGCTTCACGTCCCGCTTTGTGAGAGGGTCCATCGTCCCGGTCGGCTCGTCGAGTATCACGAGGCTCGGCTCGCGTATCAGCACCTGCGCGAGCGCGACCCTGTGGCGTTCACCCTCAGAGAGCTGGTCGGGGTACTGGGAGAGAATGGTTGCGCTCTTGCTCTGGGGGAACCCTGCCATCGAGAGGGTGATATGTGCCTTCCTCATGGCAAGCTCCTTTGGGAACTCGAGCCCGATCGCATCGGTCAGGTTGTCGAGCACCGTCCGGTGAGGATAGAGGTCATACTCCTGGTGAAGGAGGCCGATGTAGCTCTTGGCACGCCCCCGCTGGTCGATACCCGGTTTTGTCATGTCGACCCAGTCGTCACCGACAAGGAAGTTCATCTCCCCGGCCGTGGGCTCGATGATCCCCGCGATGATGCGGGAGAGCGTTGTCTTTCCCGCGCCGCTTCTGCCGATAAGCCCGAAAATCTCACCTCGGTTCACCTTGAACGTGACCCCATTCACTGCCCTGATCAACCCCCGATCAGGGGACATGTAGCGCTTGGCCACATCACGCGCCACCAGGATCTCCTCGCCCAGTTCGACCTCCGATATGTTCTCCTCCTCGTGGAAGTCCCGCAGGAAGTGGTTTATCACCTCTGCGGGGGCCCCGATCTTCTCGATCCTCCCCTCCTCGAGGAGCATGGCCCTGGTGGCGATGTCCTGGATGACCCGGGAGAAGTGGGAGGTGACGACGATCCCCATGTTCGTGGTCTCTGCAGCAGACCGGAGCATCTGGTGCACGAGCCGGGCGGTGTCGGGGTCAAGGGTCCCGGTCGGCTCGTCTGCAAAGAGGAGGCAGGGCTCCTTTGCGAGTTGTCTTGCCAGCACCACCCGTTGCTTCTCGCCCCCTGAGAGGTCTCGTGCGATGTGCATCATGCGGTGGGAGAGGCGTACCTGGTCGAGGAGGTCGGCCGCGCGGTTGACCGCACCGTCCTGGGAGTACCCGACATCATCGAGTGCCCGGAGCACGTTCTCGATGACCCTGTCGTCACCATAGAGCGCGAATGTCCGCTGGAACATGATGGCCGTGCGCCGCATAACGAGGCTTTTTAACTGCTCGTTCTCAGGCTCCCAGAAGTCCACGTCGATTGCAAAGAGCTGCTCACCGCAGCGCGGGCAGGGTTTTGAGAGTTCGCGCCGGAGGCCGATGTAGGAGCATTTCGGACACCTGGAGAGGTGGTAGACGATCGACCCCTCCGTGGGGGGCTCATCCACACCGCGCAGCAGGTGCATCAGCACGCTCTTTCCGGCACCGCTCCTCCCGATGATCCCGATTATCTCACCTTCAGGAATATCGAACGAAAGGTTATCAAGGACTTTTTTTCCTGAAAATGACATTGAGAGGTTCTGGACTGAAATAAAGGGGTGTTTCATATCATCCTCACACTTGCATGGTTTCCAACTGCAGGAGCTGACCCCGGGAGGCAGCAGAGATCACTTGACCCCCGGTCTCTCCGCGTGGCGTCATCTATTATTTCTCATATGAGTAGAAAGAAATAAAGATGATGTAATTGTCACCTCCGGCCCTCTGCAGGGGAGGATCCGGTCAGGGATGTGGAGACACGTGCATAACGGGGGTGGCGGGGACGGTCGGCGAGGAAACCCTCTCAAGGAGAGTTGCCAGGGAACCGGGGGCATTTCCTCGGACATATCCCCCTGGATGCCCGGGAGCAGCCGCCGATCTGGAGGCTCTTTCCTGTCGTGAGTGCATCCGCCACTTTTCTCCTGGCCTCATGAAGGTCCCGCCATGCGGTCCTTCGCGAGACGCCGAGGGTCGCTGCAGCCTCCTCCTGCTCCATCCCCTCGAGGTCAACGAGGCGGAGGAGCTCCACCTCCTCGGGAAGGATCGTGACTACTGCCCGCTCTTCGTGGGGCCAGCACTGGGGGGAATAACAACGGGAAGAGAACTTGTTTCCGATCACCCGTTGCGTCCTGGGCCTTCCTCTCCTCCGGGGTGCGCCTGCAGCGGGAGTGTATTCGTCCATGCCTGTACCTGTCTCCCCCGGGGCACATCTAGCCTTCTGCGTTTGCGGGACTGCAGTCAAGAAAAGATAAGAGAAAGATTGGGGGATTCCCGCGGCATGAAATACCTATTCGGAGCCTGGGTCTTTCATCAGGTGCACGATGTCCAGGTACCGCTCAGGCTCTTCACGGAATATCTTCCTTCGCGAGGACTTCGATCTCTGCTGCTCGCGCGCGATGCGAAGCGCGGTCCGCAGCGGGATGGAGGTGACCTGGGATTTTGTCCCGTGCGTCCGAGGTGTTTGAGATGAAGAAGGGAGTCCAAGGGAGACTCCCTGGTTGTCCTTCGTGTGTTCAGTCATAGCGCCGACCCTGCAGGATTGCTCACTTGTGGATATCCGGTGATGCCTCATCACCAGAAGCAGCGCCTTCGCCTTCCGCCGCCAAACCCTCTTCCACAACCCCGGGGGATGCCACCCCTGCCCAAACCATAATATGCGGGGGGTGCGTAACCCGGTGGAAACGGTGCAGCAACCTGTGCCTGGCCCTGTGCGGCCGCGGGGACCCCGTATGCCATGCATCGGCCTCTTCCCCATCCTGTTATAGGACCGCGTCCGGAGGGTCCTGTTCCATCAAATCCTGGCATTTTCATAACCTGCCTGTGGGCCCTGTGCCCTTAATTACTCATATGAGTAAAAATACATGAATGTGTTGTTGAGGGCAAATCCGGCGGAAAGGGGGATCAGTCGTCGTAGATCTCGCAGGAATACCCGTGCGTGGCGAGGACCGAACTGCAGTGCCGGGCAAACTGGTCTTCAGGCAGAGTGGAGGAGGGCATCAACACCTCCTCCAAGACCCCTGTGAGTAACGGGTCACTGGTAGAGAGGGAGCATCTTCCTTCACGTTTCCCGGCTTCAGACCCATTGCTGTTGAGAATGCGCAATGGTGCAGCACCTGTACATCCAGCATATCAATGGACGGGAGGAGTGGACCCTGCAGGAAAAAGACCCGTCGGCCGCCCTCAGGAGGAAAAGGCCCCACCCTTTTTCGAAGAAGGGAGGAGAACGTGAGAGAAAGAGGTCGCGAAGTCCAGGGCTGACCTGCACGGGCAGGCTCTCCTCAGTCACCCCAACGCGCAGAATGTGGGAGAACAGCAGATACGCTTCTCTTGATAACCATGTGGCGTCCAAGGCTGATGCAGCATCTTCTGCATCAGGCCGGGGGAACTCTGGCATCTCGTCACATGTCGTTCGTGGTATCCCGCAGCGTATCAATCACCCGCCCCATGCACCTGTGATATGCACCCCGGCTCTCCAGCAGCGCCAGCGCTTTTTCGCCCGCGGAAACGGGGACAAACGGGAACGCATACGCCACATCCCAGAGCACCAGGCCTTCGGGGGGGGCAGGGGAAAGCCTGGCACGCCCATCCCCCGCAAGTCTGGACAGGATGACCTCATCGCCATCAGCCCCCAGCCCTGCCATGAGGAGCGTAGAGGCCATGTACCTGACCATGTGCCACAGGAAGCTCTCGGCAGAGACCTCATACACGCAGAGCCCCTGGTCCAGGAATACCCTGGAGGTCAGGACCTTCCTCACCGGGTCCCTTCCTTCAACCCTGGCAAAGAGCGAGAAGTCATGGACCCCGCAAAAGATCCGCGCTGCACGGTCCATCGCTTCGGCGTCGAGGTCAGGTTCCCCGAAATAATAGCGGTACGTGCGGCTGACGGCATGGTGCCGGGGGTGAAACCCGGGTTCCACCACTGCATACCCGGTGGTCCAGAAATCCGGTGGGAGCCGCCGGTTCAATGCGGAGACGGCCCGGTCGGGATGAACGGTCGAGAAAGCGAAGACCTGGCCCCTCGCGTGGACACCGCGGTCGGTCCTCCCGGCTGCAAGGAACCGCGCCCCGCGGTGGCTGGAGAAGAGGCCGAGGTTCAGGCACGCCCGGATGAACTCGCCCTCCACTGTCCGGAGCACAGGCTGCACCTGGGATCCAAAGAACCCTTCTCCCAGGTACCCGCAGCGGAAGGCCAGCCTTACCTGGGCTGCATTCCCCGTGTGAACTTCTTCCATGTATTGCTCAGGGACTGGCGGGTGTAGGTGCGAAGGGGGGTCATCCTCCCCGTGGCGACCGTCCTTCCCGCCCGGATCGCATCCAGGATCGACGCAGTGTCCGGTGCTGCGTCCACGAGCGTCCTCCCGTATCCCACGAATCTCGCGTTGTGGGCATCGGAACCGCCGACACAGGGTTTTTTCAGCCGGCGGGCGATCCGTGCGGCCTTGCGGTTTGCCGAACCTACGATGTACCTGCTGTTGAAGACCTCGATCGCGTCCACCTCTGAGAGGGGCGACCGCATCCTCCTTGCGACGCCGTGGCGCCATATATGGTAAGGGTGCGGCAGGATCACGAGGCCGCCAAGCTGCCGGGCCCTCCTGATCGTCTCGGTCACCTCCATTCCGCGGGGGATGGGGGTCGTGACCCCGAGCACCAGGAGGTGCCCCTGCCGGGTGGAGACTTCGATTCCCGGGATGATGACGAGCCTCGTCGGAACAGTCAGGGCATGGAGGGCGCCTTCCACCGTGTCGTGGTCGGTGATGGCGATCGCAT
>DUGV01000105.1 GCA_013331225.1 Methanolinea sp. | reverse complement strand
CAGGCGGTCGCGGCGATGGCGCTCGGGACAGAGACCATCCGGCCGGTCCAGAAGATCGTCGGGCCGGGCAACGTGTACGTGACGGCCGCGAAGATGATGCTCCGGGAGTACGCCGAGATCGACTTCCCGGCGGGCCCAAGCGAGATAGGGATCATCGCGGACGGGACTGCGAACCCGCGGTTCATCGCGATCGACATCCTGGCCCAGGCGGAGCATGACCCGGACGCAGCCTGCGTCCTCGTCACCACCGAGAAAACGCTCGCGGACCGGGTGAGGGCCGAGATAGGAAGGCTCCTCGAAAAGGCGCCCAGGCGGGAGATCATCGAGAAGGCGCTCGGGCATTCGGGATACGTCATCGTGCCCACCGTGGAGGAGGCGGTCTCCGGCATGAACGAGATCGCACCCGAGCACCTCTCGATCCAGGTCGCCGATGCGCTCACGGTCCTAAACGCGGTCAGGCACGCCGGGTCCATTTTCGTCGGGCCGTATACCCCTGTTGCGGCCGGTGACTATGCATCCGGGACAAACCACGTCCTGCCTACGGCAGGATACGCGAAGACCTACTCTGGGCTGAACGTCTCGCACTTCTGCAAGACCTCGACGGTCCAGATCATCGACCGGGAGGGCCTTGACGCCATCGGCGATGTCATCGAGGCAATTGCCGACGCCGAGGGGCTCAATGCCCATGCCGAGTCTGTGCGCATCAGGCGCTCATTCAACTGAATAACCCCTCTTCTTTCTTGCGTGCGCACCTCTTTTTCGGACACCGGACCGGGAGGGAGTCGGGAATGTATAAGGACCCAATACAATCTCCGATACCTGCCTTGTCACTGAAGTGTAATTGGGGCCCGTGATCCCGAAAAGCGTGCGGATCGTCCGGAACTTTCTGCAGGCACCCGGATGGGGATATCCCTGTGGATGAACCGCTACTTCCTGTAATACGACTGCTCGCGCTCCCGTATCTCCTGGAGGCCCACCAGGCGGTTGAACTCGTCGAACCCTACCAGGTGCCCGGGATACGATGCAGAGGACCCGGTCCGCTTCAGTTCCGAGAAGACGTGCCGGACTGCGTGCGTGATAGCATACGTGCAGGAGACAGGGTCTGCGACGACGGCGTACCCGATCTCTTCAAGTTCGGGAGCGGAGAGGACCGGGGTCTTTCCGCCAGGGAGCATGTTTGCAAACGCCGGGCCATTGACTTCCCTGCATATCCGCCGCATCTGCTCCACTGACTCGGGGGCCTCGACGAACGTGAGGTCCGCGCCGGCCTCATAGTAGAGGTTCGCCCTCTCGATTGCATCCTCGATGCCGTTCACGGCAATCGCATCGGTCCTTGCCATGATCACGAGGTCCGGGTCCACCTTTGCATCGACTGCGGCCCTGACCTTCGCCGCCATCTCTTCTGCCGGGATGAGTGCTTTTCCCTCCATGTGACCGCACCGCTTCGGGGAGACCTGGTCCTCGATGAAGACTCCCCCGACGCCCGCTTTCTCATACAGGGACACGGTACGGACAACGTTCGTCACGTTCCCGTATCCCGTGTCGCCATCCGCAAAGACCGGGATCGTCGTCGCCTCCACAATCCTCGAGGCGCAGTCGACCATCTCAGTGAGCGTGAGCAGCCCGACGTCGGGCCTGCCCAGGAGCGCGGCGGAGTTGGCGTAGCCCGCCGAGAATATGGCGGAGAACCCCGCCTGCTCGGCGATTCTCGCGCAGAGGGGGTCGTGGACAACGGGGATGACAAGAATAGGGTCTGCTGCGATCAGTTCGCGGAGGCGGGTGGGGGCTCTCATTGGTTTTCCTCACCAGGAGTAAAAACCGGCCGGGCTTATTCTTTTCGCCGGAATGGACCGTGTGGGCCTTGCCGGGCCTGCACCATCTTCATCCTTATTATGCATCCCCTCACCTAACTCTACAGGGGATTTTTGAAAATGGCGATCGACTGGTACATGGACTTCGTGGATAAGGGGTATGAACCCGCAAAGGACGAGCTGGACGCACTCTTTTACTTCGAGCCGGCAGCCGGGATCAGCAGCGAGGAGGCGGCAGGAAGGATCGCGTCCGAGAGCTCGACCGGGACCTGGACCACGCTCCACGCGCTCCCGCCCAGGATGAGGGACCTCCAGGCCACGGTGTACGAGATCGACGGGAGATACGTGCGGATCGCGTATCCACAAGGCCTCTGGGAGGAGGGGAACGCCGCCCAGCTCCTGAGCGGGATTGCAGGGAACGTCTTCGGCATGAAGGCAATCAAGAACCTGAGGCTCATCGACGTGAGTCTTCCCCAGGGGTATATCCGGCACTTCAAAGGCCCGCACTTCGGGATGGAGGGCATCCGGAAGATGATGCGGATAGAGGGCCGCCCGCTGACCGGCGCGGTCCCGAAGCCCAAGGTCGGTTTTTCCGCACGGGAGCATGCCGAGATCGGGTACGAGACCTGGATGGGCGGCTTTGACTTTGTAAAAGACGACGAGAACCTCACCTCGACATCCTTCAACCGGTTCGAGGACCGCGT
>DUGV01000122.1:1727-5615 GCA_013331225.1 Methanolinea sp. | reverse complement strand
GGGAGATGAACAGCCCTGTATAAGATTATTCCTGCGCATTTGTATGCTGCCAAAAGCGGATACCTCTCCTTGACAGGAAAATTTTTCTCCCCTGTTTCGCATGTTGCCAAACAATACTTCCATAAGGGACAAAAGAGACCTCTTTAATCAGTGAGAGGAATGCATACACCACGTCCTGTCCAGGCACTGCTCATCGACATGGACAATACCCTCTTTGACCTTGTCGGCGCGAAGCATGCGGCATGCCGTGCGATCACCGAGAAGACAGGAGTTGGAGATGCCGATCTGCTCTTCTCGTATTTTCTCCGGCGGACAAGGGGATTCGAGGACCCCGGGAATATACTGGACTTCCTCGTTGATGAAGGGATATACTCGGATTCCCTGTTCGATATGTGCAGCGCCTTGTACCGCGACGTGAAGCTCTCGCATATCGAGCCTTACCCGGGAGTCCAAAAGACACTGAAGCGCCTTGTCGAAAGGGAATACCCCCTGGCCCTCGTCACCGATGCCCACAGGATTGACGCGATCCCCCGGCTTGAAAAGGCCGGCCTGCGCGATTATTTTGACCAGGTGGTCACTTACGACATGACATGGAAGAAGAAGCCGGACCCTGTGCCATTCCTTTATGCCCTCCGGAGGATGAATACCGCGCCGGGAGACGCCATGATCGTGGGGGACAGCCCGAGAAGGGATATCGCGCCGGGAAAGGATCTTGGAATGACCACCGTGTATGCCCGCTATGGGGACCGTTTCTCATCCTCGAGGAATAAGGGGCGTGCAGATTTCACCATTGACGAGTTCGCGCAGCTGATTCCGCTGCTATCGGATCTGGAAAGACCAGTAAAAGGGAGGAGATCGCCGTGTGCGGCCGGTTCACCATCACGCTGACGGTAGGATTCGGCGAGCGGTTCGGGGTCGACGAATCTTCCCTCGATCTTGTCCCGCGTTACAACATCGCACCCTCCCAACAGGTACCGGTTATCTTCACCACCCCGGCAGGAGCCCGGGCGGCTATGCCAATGACCTGGGGACTTGTCCCCTCATGGACGCGCGATATGACCGGAGCCCGCCCACTGATCAATGCACGGGCCGACTCACTCGCGGAGCGCCCCGCATTCAGGGGGCCGCTTGCACGGCACCGATGCATTATCCCTGCAACCGGCTTCTACGAGTGGCAGAAGTCCGGAACCCAGAAAGTGCCCTACTACATCTGCAGGAAGGACAAGGGTTTCCTTGCCTTTGCAGGGCTGTATGATGTCCTCAGAGGTCGAAATCCTCCTCTGTGGACGTTTGCAATCATTACCACGGAACCCAACCCGCTTGTGGCACGGTTCCACGACCGGATGCCTGCCATCCTCACGCGGGATGCCGAGGACCGCTGGCTGACATCCGGCCCCATCGCGGAGCGGGACCGTGCATCCATGCTCGCACCCTGCGCCGATCCCATTCTTGAAGCATACCCCGTGTCGAGGGCAGTGAACGATCCCTCCCGGGACGGGCCTGATCTCATCCGGATGTCGGGGGATCGCACGCTCGACGTGTGACACGACCTTCCTGGTATTTTTCTTACAGATTCTCCCTTACTAAGTACCTTACACGATCTTCGAGACCTTCCACCTTCGTCACATCGCGTATCACGTCTGTTGCATCAACGAGCACGGGTTGCAGGGGAGTTATGCCAAGATGGGAGAAAAACACCCTGATCACTTCTGTCACGCACATGAAATTATCCTGGCCCTTTCGTCCGGCAACGGCCATCAGCAGTCCCTTCCGCACACGAAGATGGCCTCCAAAGGTCATTTCTGCGTGCAAGGCTAAAAAACGGTCAAGAAGGGCTTTCAGGCCCGCAGGAACGGTGTTGGTATACACAGGCGAGCAGATGACGAGCAGTCTGCACTTTGCGACCGCATCAATGATCTCATTCATATCATCCTGGAAGACGCAGGTACCGGTGTTGTAGCACTGGTAGCACCCGATGCAGGGGTGGATGTCCATGTCATGGGGGTAAATGACTTCTATTTCCCTCCCCTCGCGGCGCGCAGCCTCCGCAGCCCATGATGCAAGGATGGCGCTGTTTCCTCCCGGGCGGGGGCTTCCCTGGATGATCACGATACGCCCGTCCTGTACGCGCCCGCCAGGCAGTGAAGGTGCGGGATGTGATTCGCGGAATACACCAGGATCGGCACGCAACTCCGCTTCCCATGAGGCGGCCCTCTCCTCTGCAACCTGCCTGGCATGGAAAGGCATGGCGGGTGAGTATTCGTAGGTGTTTGTCCGGAACTGCGCGAGAACCTCCGGCCCGGCCCAGGCCTCGAGGGTATACCTCAGCATCCCAGGATAGAACCGGGAGAGATCCTCCTCACGGACGACGACACGATATGCAGTTCCGCCCGCCTGCACCTGCTGGTCCCGGATTATCTCTCCGGTCTGCTCCATGAAAGAGTTGTAGGAGTGGTGAGGGATATACGTTCCAGTCGGAAGTGATACTTTTATGGGACGGAACCTGAAGAATTCTCCACTGGGAATGTGCAATGCAGGGGACGCGTGAACAGGAGATTCAAAAACTGGCCCGCCTGGCGGCGGAGAGAGGGGCCGAAGCCCGCGTCATCTCCTCGCGGGACGTCATCGTCTCTGACTGGGTCCGGTTCAAGTGCCGTTTCGGGTGCAAGGGGTACGGAAAGCACCTGAGCTGTCCGCCGTATGCACCGGCACCTGAGGAGACCCGGCGGATGGTCAGGGAATACGAAACCGGGCTTCTCCTCAGATTCGAAGGGATTCCCGGGCACAGGGATCTCTCCCCGGACCAGATCCCGGAAGATTTTCACCCGTTCTTCCGCGATCTTATCCTCTGGGTGAACGGGACCGTCCATTTCCTTGAGAAGACTGCATTTTATGACGACTTTCACAAGGCGTTCGGCTTCGGCGCATACCCGTGCATCTACTGCGAGCACGAGCACTGCGTCGCAGAGGAACAACCGGGGGTCGTTGACGAGAGCATCAGGAGGATGTGCCGGCACATGGACCTTGTCCGCCCCAGCATGGAGGCTGCCGGCATGGATGTATTTGCAACCGCAAGAAACGCAGGCTGGGAACTGCACACCGTTCCCTGCAGAGACTTGGAATACGGCATGATGGAACACGGGAACATCATCTCGATTGGCCTTGTGCTCCTGAAATAGGTGCGGTTCTCCATTTGCTGATATCCTCCTTGTGAGACGGGGAATGAGAATGGCTATCCCGCTTCTGCCGAAGGGAAAATGACTGCGAAGAACATCCAGGATGCGGGGTAAAGAGGCCGGCGAGGCTCCGCGGAATCGTTCATCCACTCATGCCAGCACTGTCCCTCTGCCGCGCTTGATGCTGCCCCCAAAAAAATCCCTGGCAAAATTCGATTTTTTATTGACCTGACCTAAAACTATAAATATATTGAATAGACATAATAAAGCGCACTTTCTACCCCCACTGGGCCCCCATCCCTGCAGGCAATAACTTTTACTGGTCGCATCCTGCAGCGGAACTTCAACACCAGAGGGCCAGAACCCTGGGGGGTGAGATCCCGCAGGAGCAGACAATGAAGAACCCGAAGTACATCACCTCAATTGAAGATCTCCCCGGGATCCCGGGAGATGAGAAGAAGAGACTTGCGGAGGTGACGAAGAAATTCGCCTTCCGCACAAACGAATACTATGCCTCGCTGATCGACTGGGACGACCCCGCAGATCCCATCAGGAGGATCATCGTCCCTGATCCACGCGAGCTCGAGGAATGGGGGGCCCTTGACCCCTCGAGGGAGAAGGACTATACTGTCGCGCCGGGCGTCCAGCACAAGTACCGCGAGACGGCGCTCTTCCTCACGGTCGACGTCTGCGGCGGGTTCTGCAGGTTCTG
>DUGV01000122.1:0-1722 GCA_013331225.1 Methanolinea sp. | reverse complement strand
CGGGCATCGAGTATGTGCGCCAGCACCCGGAGATCACCAATGTCCTCCTTACAGGGGGAGATCCCCTGCTTCTTGCCACGAGCAGGCTTGAACGCATCATTTCGCAGATTCGTGAGATCGATCACGTCCAGATTATCCGCATCGGAAGCAAGATGGCCGCGTTCAACCCCTATCGCATCCTCAACGATCCTGACCTTCCGGGGCTGATCAAGACCTACAGCACCCCCAAGAAGAAGATATACCTGATGGCACACTTCAACCACCCGAGGGAGCTCTCACCGCAGGCGATCGATGCGCTGGAAGTCCTCCGCGACGCGGGCGCGATCGTCGTGAACCAGACTCCGCTCCTCCGGGGAATCAACAGTGATCCCGCAGTGCTTACAGAACTCTTCAGGAAGCTATCTTTTATCGGGGTCCCGCCCTACTATGTCTTCCAGTGCCGTCCAACCCTCGGAAACCACCTCTTCGAGATGCCTGTCGAGGAATCATACCTCATATTCGAGAAGGCGAGGGCGTGTTGCTCGGGCCTTGCGAAGAGGGCGAGATTCGTGATGTCCCATGCCACCGGCAAGATCGAGGTGGTCGGAAAGACTGAAGCTGCAACATACTTCAAGTATCATCAGGCTGCCGATCCACGCGATGTAGGCAGGTTCCTTGCGTTCAAATGCAACCCCGAAGCATTCTGGTTCGATGACTACACTGAGCTCCTGGAAGACTCGCGGGTCTTTTCAGATGAAGATGAACAGTTTCCGGCGTTTCCCTCAGGCCGGCAGATCCCTGACGACACACAGGCTGCAGGATGAACTGATTCCGCACACAAATAGGGCGCAAGCATTGGGCATCCGGACGCCGAAAAACTCCAGGTTTCCCGGATTTTCCCCCCACAAGTCCTTCTTTGCCTTATCTGCGCCATGGGGGCAGGGTGTCCAACCGGCATCAGGTTGAGAGGATCCTCCCCGTGGTCAAGGTGCAGGATCTGCCGGATCTGGTCATCTGAGAACGCCCACATGGAAACCTCACCGGGAATGCTGCCCTGAATCCCGGCATCCTCCCTCGAGAACCGTTGCGGTTCTCTATCAGGATTGTGAGATCTTTGGGTCGGCACAACATTCCGGACTGATCCAGGGACAGAGGTCGGATGTCCGCTCACACTCACTTCCCTTTCCTGAAAAAACCCAGGGGGTCCCGCCAGTTGAGGAGAGAGGTGCCATGTTTCCTTGGAAAGACTCCTTCCTTCACCGATTTTATCTCCTCCACGGTGAAGAAGGCATTTGGCTGGAACTCGTGTATGAGGTCGAAGACCAGGTGAAGGTCCTCTCTCCTGCTAATCATGAGGATCACTGTGACCGGCCCGCCGGCCCCCTTCGCATCCATGGTGGTAACGCCGAGGTTTTTTTCTCTCATGGCCTCCACAAGACCCCGTGCATCGCGGTTCGTGATGATCCTGACGACGACGTTCCCAATGGAGAGGCGCTCCTCGACCGTCATCCCGATGAAAGTTCCTGCGGCAAACCCACCCCCATACGCGATATAGGATGCAACATTCCCGACATTCTGCATCACCTGGCCGATGGCCAGAAGCCAGATGATCACCTCGAAGAAGCCGATCGCCGGGGCGATGTACTTGAACCCACGGGCGATGAATATCACCCGGAGCGTGCCGAGGCTCACGTCGCATATCCTCGCCCGGAAGATGAGCAGGGGAAGTATTACCCATGCATA
>DUGV01000285.1 GCA_013331225.1 Methanolinea sp. | reverse complement strand
GCACTGCACCGCACCATCCTCTCCCGGTGACCACTGGAGCGCCCTGTGCATGTTCTCAATCAGGCGTGCAGGAATTATTAAGGTAATGCACCGGGTCTCCTACAAGTGCGGGTCCTCCCCTTCTTCCCCATTTTTAGGGCGCTCGCACTCCATAATCAGAGACCCACGGTACCCGCAGGACTTGCACCGGTAAATCTGGCCGATGTATCCCCCGACCACGCAATAGACATCCCTGCTCCCGCAGGACGGACATCGCAGCATATCTTCAACACTTATATGTGCCGCATGGAGAAATGATAGTGTAGCATGACACGCGTGGTCCTCTCCCTCGGAGGCTCAATTCTCTTTCCCACCCTCGAGGCGCATACCCTCCGCGCCTGGGCACCCGTGCTGGCGAGGCTCGCACAGTCGGTAGACCTCTTCGTGGTCGTGGGGGGGGGCGGGGAAGCCCGGCGGTATATCAGGGCGGCCAGGGACACCTGGGCAGACGAGGCTTTCTGTGACGAGATTGGGATCCTGGTCACCCGGCTGAATGCGACACTTCTGATCGGTGCACTCGGGGCCGTGGCCTATCCCCGCGTGGCCCTCACTCCCGGCGAGGCAATGGAATACGCAGGACAAGGAAAGATCGTCGTGATGGGAGGGGTCACACCCGCGCAGACAACCGATGCGGTCGCCGCAGTCCTCGCGGAGCGGGCGAGGGCTGCCNNACGGCATCTATTCCGCCGACCCGAAAGAACACCCGGATGCACGCCGCTACTCCTCCATGACACCAAAGGAGCTGGTAGAGATTGTGGGGTGCGGGGGCCTTGCAGCCGGATCGAACACGGTGGTGGACATGGTGGCCGCAAAAGTGGTGGAGCGGAGCCGGATCCCGCTCCTCGTTCTTGACGGCCGCGATCCCGCGCTCCTCGAGAAGTCCCTCTTCTCCCACGAGTGCGCGGGGACAATAGTCATCGGCGACCAGGAGAACCCGCTCCCCCTTGAGAAGGGACGCTCACCATAACCTATTTGCCAAGCCCTGATCAATACCTGATCTCGTTCGGGGTAGTAGGGTAGCCTGGTCCATCCTAGAGCGTTTGGGACGCTTTGACGGCAGTTCGAATCTGCCCTACCCCATGAGCATGGACAGGGAAACGGCGTGCAGGATATACTCCTTACTTCTGAAAAAGTACGATGACCCCGGGTCTCCCCGCACGTTCCTCGAGTTCGAGAATCCCTACCAGATCCTGGTCCTCACCATCTTATCCGCCCAGACCACCGACCGGAACGTGAATGCCATCCGTAACGAGATTTTTGAACGGTTCCCGGAGCCAGAAGACCTCGCCAAAGCCCGCACAGAAGAGGTCGAGGCAATCATCCGGAGCCTCGGGTTCTACCATGCCAAGGCCTCACATATCATTGGCACCGCACGGTCGCTTGTCGGGAGGTTTGGCGGCAGAGTGCCCCGAACCATGGAGGAACTCCTCACCCTCCCCGGTGTCGGCAGAAAGACGGCAAATATCGTGCTGAACCATGCGTATGGGATCGACGAAGGGATTGCCGTGGACACCCACGTCCGGAGGGTATCAGGCCGCATTGGGTTCTCTTCCCACCCGGACCCCTCCCGGATCGAGCACGATCTCATGCGCCTTTTCCCAGTGGAGGTCTGGGGAAACCTCAACTACCTCCTTATCAGGCATGGGCGGGCTGTCTGCACCGCCCGGAACCCAAAGTGCAGCGAATGCCCTGTACGCCCGGACTGTGCCTATTATTCCCTGCACTCCAACTGCGTGGAACCCCGGGGATCAATCAGACCCCGAAGAGCGCACGGTAGACCAGAAACCCTGCAAACGCACAGCTCGCGGTGAGCGGGATCGTCAGGACCCAGGCAGCCACAATCCGGCGGACGATTCCCCACTGCACTGCCGAGTACCCCCTGGTGGCTCCCACCCCCATGATCGAGCCGCTTATTGCATGGGTGGTGGAGACCGGGACGCCGAACGCCGTGACAAAGGAGAGCACCACTCCTCCACCCGTCTCCGCACAGAAACCCTGGTAAGGACGGAGCTTGGTGATCTTCTTTCCCATCGTTTCCACTACCCTCCAGCCCCCTAGGAATGTGCCGAGCGCGATGGCAAGGCCTGAAATGATGATTACCCATGCCGGGACGACAAACTCGGAGAGGAGCCCCGCGGCCACCAGAAGCGCGGTGATGACTCCCATTGCATTCTGGGCATCATTGCTCCCATGCCCCATACTGTAAAAGGCAGCAGAGAAGACCTGGAGTTTCGAGAAGATAAAATTCATCCACTTGGAGTTCGCTTTCCTGAACAGCCGGATGATCGCCATCCCGAGGAGATAAGCGGCGATCATCCCAAGGGTGGGGGAGACGACTATGAAGATCACGATGGCCAGGATGCCGCTTACGGGGAGGATCCCCGTAATCACTCCCGCCGGAATCACGATGGATATGCCGCACAGTGCCCCAAGAGCGGTATACTCGGGCCAGTTCTCCTCCCCCTTCCTTCTCGCGGTCATGGAGAGGACAACAGCCCCGCAGATGCCGCCCACCGCGGCCATCACCACCGCCCTCAAGAAGAGATCCATTGAAGGCCAGAGAACCGACCCGATACCCCCGAACGCGATTGCAGACCCGATAAGCCCTCCGACAAGCGCGTGGCTTGCCGATATGGGAATGCCTGCAACAGACGATAAAAAAACCCACAGGACCGCCGCGCACATCCCCACCAGGATGACCTCCGTAGTGAGAAAACCGGACTCCACGATTCCCTGTCCAATCGTCTTTGCAACCACCGTGGTAAAAATGAAAGGCCCCGCCATGTTGAAGAATGCCGCCATCAGCACGGCCTGGAGGGGGGAAAGAACCCTGGTGGCTACCACGGTGGCGATGGAATTTGCCGCGTCATTGAGACCGTTGACAAAATTGAAGAGGAGTGCAAGGAATATCCCGGCGATGACGATATTCTCCATGTTCACTCATGAATGCCGTATCGCGATGTCCGAGAGCACATTTGCAACATCCTCGCACTTGTCGGTCGCGATCTCCAGGTACTCGTAGATGTCCTTGCGCTTGATGATAGCAATCGCATCATTCGACCTGAAGAGGTCGTCGTAGGCGTGGTGAAGGACGTCGTCGGCAAGGTTCTCCAGCCGGTTCACCTCGATGCACCGCTGTTCTATCT
>DUGV01000066.1 GCA_013331225.1 Methanolinea sp. | reverse complement strand
TCAACCCCCTCTCTCAGATATCTCTCTTTTATGGATGGAGCAGGCGCAAGCGGAACACCATGTAATTATCCAACAGAGTATCATCCAACACATCCCAAATAATTGGAGAAACCGTTAATTCCCCTGTAATCCCTGCTATTGTATGAAGCATCTCGCCATTCTCACCCTCGCCATCCTCTCTGGCCTGCTGCTCGCATCAGGGTGTATATCTGCACCACCCGCCCAGGCCCCGTCAGCAAGCACGCCAGTGCCGCCATTGGAGAAACCGCATTACACCATCGGAATCGATGCGGATTATCCGCCGTTCACCTATCGGGACAGTACCGCAAACTTCACAGGCCTTGACATCGAGGCTGCCCGGTGGATCGCGGAAAGGCAGGGTTTCGAGGTCGGGTTTGTTCCAGTCCCCTGGGACAGGGTACTTGAAGCACTCATGGACGGCCATATCGACATGGTCTATTCCGGGATGACGATCACTCCGGAGCGCGAAAAGGAGGTCGCCTTCACCATACCGTACTTCACCGTCACGAAGAGCGTTGCCGTTCGTTCAGGCTCGAATGTCACCCTCGACGACCTGAATGCGGGCCGGTTGAGGGTAGGCGCCCAGGCGGGATCGACAGGCGAGTCCTGGGTGAAAGAACACCTCGTGAATACCGGCATCCTCGACCCAGGGCAGGCGTTCATGTACCCCGACGTCCTTACCCTCACTGACGCTCTCGTGAATGGGAGCATCGATGCTTCTCTATCGGATACTCCTACCCAGCAGCAGGCGATTGCAGGGAAACCCCTTATCATCATCGGAGAGATACTGGCTGTTGAACAGTACGCGGTCGCAGTCCGGAAGAACGATACGCACCTTCGTGCCGTGATGGACGAGGGGCTCCGGCAGCTGATGGCAGATCCCCACTGGCAGGAGCTCCTGGAGAAGTACGGCCTCAACCATTTCACCAATTTTTCTTTCAGGAAGCCTTCGCAGGATTAAAGTGCCGATTAAAATGGCGGTTTTCAATTCAACTGGAGTTTGACTGATATCATGGGTCCTGGTCCTTCCGGTGTTCGCAGGAATGTTGCAGTTCTCCAGTATGATGTTCGGGCGCCTGGTCCCCAAGTGAGATGGGGATACCCGGACGATCCATGCCATCGCGCTACGATGCAATAGGAGCAGGAAAGGGATTTTTTCCCGGCGTGGCCTTCCGTGTGATACGGAGGATCTTCCCTTGAATATGGAGCGTCTTTCCGATGGGAGGACAGGGATTCCATGATCCATTCGAAAACCATAATGTACTCCACCATGGAATATCTGCTAATGAGGAATATACACGGAGATTCCATCCACCCCTCCTTCTTCCTGATGATCCTCTCCATCTCCCTTGCGATCTTCATGTCGTCCCTCGACGGCACCATCGTCAATATCGCCCTCCCTACCATCTCCGAGGCGTTCTCCATCTCTTCGAGCACGGTGAGCTGGGTCGCGACCGCTTACCTGCTCGTGATGGCGGGGTGCGTCCTGGTATTCGGCAAGATCTCGGATGTCATCGGGTTCAAGAAGGTATTCCTTTCGGGTTTCGTTATCTTCACCATCGGGTCATTCGCCTGTGGGGCACTCCCGGACCTGTTCAACTCGTTTCCCATCCTCGTCGGGTCACGGGTGTTCCAGGCCATCGGGGGTGCGATGATCACCGCGATTGCGCCGGCCATGGTGACCGCCTATATCCCAATGGAGAAGAAGGGAAAAGCGATGGGCATCATCATGACGCTTGCCGCGCTCGCGACCGCGATCGGCCCCACGATCGGGGGTGCACTGACCCAGTACACCTCGTGGCACTGGATCTTCTTCATCAACGTGCCGATTGGGATCTTTGCGGTCCTGCTCGGCGCACGGGTCATACCGGCATCGAAAGCCCCGGGTGTCCTGACCGGGTTCGACCGGTATGGTGCCGCGCTCATCTTCATCGGGCTTGCAACCCTCCTCTTCGCGGTGACAGAGGGGTACTCGCTTGGATGGAGTTCGCCTGTCATCATCGGCATGCTGATCGTTGCGGCAGTCGCATTCGCCGCTTTCCTGTGGCACGAACTCCGGGCCGCGGACCCCATCCTTGAACTCCGGCTCTTTTCGCACCGCAACTTCCTTTTTACCAACATGATCATGGTCCTGGTATTCCTGAGCTTCTCGGGGATCAACTACCTGCTCCCGTTCTACCTCCAGTACGTCCAGGGATACGAGGTATCAACCGCCGGGTTGATCCTGACCTCGCTCTCGGTTGCGATGATGATAAGCGGCATCATTGCAGGGCTCCTCTTCAACCGGGTCGGTGCCCGGCCGCTCTGCATCACCTCGGCGATCATCCTCCTCGCAGGGTATTTCATGATATGGCACCTTGGGGTGGACACCGCCATGGGCTACATCGTGGCATGCCTGTCCGCGATCGGGTTTGGCATGGGGATGCTGATCACGCCGGTTGCCAACATGATCATGAACTCGGTGGCGAAGGGCTACCAGGGGATGGTCTCGAGTCTCACGAGCCTGGAGCGGTTTGCGCCGATGACGATCGGCATCGCCCTCTTCAACCTGGTCTTTCTCCAGGGCATCCAGGCGATCGCAGGGCACCGTGGTGTGACAGATGCGGCGCCGGTGTCGCTCAAGCTCGGGGTGCTCGCCGCGGGGTTCGACCTCGCGTTCTTCGGGTCGTTCCTGCTCGGCATAGGTATTGTGGTCCTCGCCATCTTCGCGCGGCAGGAGATCCACCCTGACTACCTTGAAGGGGATGAAGGCGAGTCGCCACTGGCAGGGATGATGTAACAGGAAAATCTGCTTCTTTTTCCCCGGGTCTCCGGCCAGATCACCCGTTTCCAGGACCCTGCCGGGGTGGTGGCTGGGTGATAAACACCACAGTCCCCTCCTCCATCCCTTCTCCCTGCTCCTTTCCGCCGGCAGGGACAAACCCCACTTTCTCGAGCACCCTGATCGATGCCTTCAGGTCAGGATACGTGGTCGCGATTATCTTCCGGATGCCGGGCCACGAGAAGACCTCTCTTGCGATGCAGCGGATCGCCTCGGTCGCATACCCCAGGTTCTGAAACTCGTCGAGGACAGAGTATCCGATCATCACCGCGTCGGGGGTGCCGGACCAGGACCCTATTCCGCCGCACCCGATGAGTGTCCGCACTTCCCCTGCACGATCTGACCGTACCCAGTACCATGAGCAGAAGTTCGGGTCTGACCCGTCTGCCATCATGCGGATGAATTGAGAGATCGTCTCCTCGTCGAGCAGCGGAGGGGGCCACGCAGCAGGAACGACGGCATCGAGGAGCCGGGCGATTCCTCTCCTGTCGCCCCTGTCGTGCACCAGCATTTCGACCGTTGCCGGGATGAGAACGAGCCGTTCCGCCCGGATGGTGGATGCAGGCGGCATTGGACGGCTCAACCCCGGAAATAGTCGACGATGTTCCAAAAGAGCCGCATGTTGACCGACTCCGTGGGGAGGGGCTTTCCTTCCCGGACCAACCGCTCCTTTTGATGCGGCCAGTCATACAGGTTCACGAACTCCATGGCCCGCTCGGGATGCGGCATCATGCCGAGCACCTTGCCGTCCTCGGAGGTGATGCCCGCGATGTCTGCGAGAGAGCCGTTCGGGTTATAGGGGAACTCTCCATTCGCAGGCCCAAGGTCGTCCCTGCAGTAAGTGAATGCGATCATCCCCCCTGATTCGAGCCGCTTCAGGGTCTCGTCCGTGCAGTAAAAATTCCCCTCGCCATGGGAGACCGGGCAGTACAGGTGGGAGATGCCACGCGTCCAGAGGTTCCCGGATGCGGGCTTCAGCGTGACGAACCGGCACTCGAGCACGCCCTTCCTGTTTGGCATGAGGGCGATCTCACGCGCCGGGGTGCGGCCGAACGCCGGCACGAGGCCGAGGTTTGCGAGGATCTGGAACCCGTTGCAGATGCCAAGCACGAGGTTGTCCCCGTCGAGGAACTCGCAGACGTCGTCCCAGAGGTTATTACGCACCCGGTTGGCGTAGGCGTTGCCTGCACCCGTGTCGTCGCCATAGGAGAAGCCGCCCGGGAAGACCAGCAGCCGGTACTCCGACAACCGCTTCGTTCCCGCGATGAGGTCGTTTATATGCACGATATCCGACCGCATCCCCGCCCGATACAGAGCTTCCTGGGTCTCCATCTCGGAGTTGATCCCGTACCCGCTCATGATGAGCGCCTTCTCGGGGATCGTCGATGTCCGGCCGGGCACGCCCCCTCCAAAAGGCTTCACATGATCTGCGTGGATGGATGCCATGGTCAGTACCCCCCGAACGGCGCCCTGTAGGCGGCCTCCATATCTGCGACCCGAAGGTCGACGATCGGTCTTCCTGCAGTCACCCGCAGGTCCGGGCCCCCCACGCGGCCGAGGAGCACCGCGTCGCTTCCGATGGTCTCCTCGAATGCCTGCCGGCTCCCCGGGGAGACGGTGACCACGATCCGCCCAAGCGACTCCGAGAAGAGGTAGTAATCCGGGCGGATGGTTGAGGGGATGGCGATCTCCATTCCAAGTCTCCCTGCGATGGAGACCTTTGCCAGTGCGACGAGAAGGCCTCCGTGGCTGACCGGGAACGCGGACGCGACGAGACCCTTGTCTATCGCCTTTGCCAGCCGCCCATACCTTTCCCTCGCCGCGTCCAGGTCAAGGGCCGGGACACGGTTCCCCGGGCTCCCGAGGTGCATGAAGTATTCGGACCCCCCGAGTTCCTCCGCAGTCATCCCGATGACGTAGACGAGGTCTCCTGCGAACTTCACATCCATCGAGACCGCCTTCGTGACGTCGGGGTGGATGCCAATCGAGGAGATGAGGAGCGTAGGGAGGACCGAGACCTTCACGGGGTTGTTCTCTTCATCGAATCCCGAGAAGTCGTTGAACATGCTGTCTT
>DUGV01000255.1 GCA_013331225.1 Methanolinea sp. | reverse complement strand
ACCGCCTGAGCACCGGGTTGTCGTTTAACCCGGCCAGCACCACCTCCCCCGGCGCCACCACGGCAGAGAAAGTCCCGCTCCGGAGGGTGACCGCGGGGTGCAGATCGAACTCCATGCCTGTGAGACTGGCACCTCGCACTTCCTTAAGGGTGGGAGAGCACGCGGGGTGAAAGTGGACCCGGCATCTTCAAATAGGGGGGCAAAAGACCCCCCTTCTTCATCGTCGCCCCTCTCCCGGGTCTTCAATCTGGGCAAAAACGGATGGAAAAATTTGTGTGCGTCGGAAGAAGAAGCCATCCGCAAAAACACCGGAGAACAGCTGGGAATTTCGGTTTGCCCGGCGAGACGGACTGGACAGGGGGTGAGAACCTGCAGACTGGCACCGGAAAAAAGGTTAGTGTCTCCGGTACAGAGCCAGGCCTGCCGCGAGCAGGAGCCCGGCTCCGCAAGTCAAGGAAGAGAGCGGTGCTTTTGTCCTGGTCGCCGCGGGGGCTGTGGTGTGCACGGTGGTCGTCTGCGGTGAAGGGGTACCGGTCGCCTGAGGGATGGCCGTCGTCACCACGACACCTCCGCTCTTGTCTCCCTGGACCGCTGCGACTCCCGCTTCTGCCAGGGCAAACCCGGGCTCAAGGGCGAGCGCGTTCTGGTAGGCGGCGAGCGCACCCTGTGAATCTCCTGACGCGGCCATGGCATCCCCTTTCTCGACCCATACTCCCGGATACTTCGAAGGCTGCAGGGTGAGTGCCTGGTCGAAGAGAGGGATGGCCTGCGAGTAGTCGCCCCTGGCTGCGTACGCCTGGGCCTTGCCGTAATAGACCAGGTATGCATATTCAGGGTAGATACTGAGTGCAATGTCATAGGAAGCGATGGCATCGTCATACCGGCCAAGCTCGTAGAGGACGAGCCCCCGCCCGTACTGGGCTTTTGCATAATTGGGGTTGATGGCGATGGCCTGGTCGAATGCATCAAGGGCTTCGTCATACCGGGTCAGGTTGTAGAGGGCAAGCCCCTTGCCGCACCAGGCAAACGCCAGTTTGGGTTCCATGGTGATGGCCAGGTCATACTTCACAAGTGCATCCTCGAACTTTCCCTGATCAGAGAGCTCGTCACCCTCTGCCGCATAGGTCCCTGCAGTCTGTGCAGAGGCGGGGAATGCGATCAGGAGCAGGGCGGTGAGCACGAGGATGAGGGGGGGAAAACGGTAATTTGTCACTTGCATGGAGATATCTCCTTTAAATCTGCGTGTGTGGCTCTTGGTATAAAGGAGCATAAAGGTTTTGGACTGCAGGTACACAGGTGGAGTGGCCTCGTCAGATGCACGTGGTTTGAGAGAGAAAAAGATATTCCTGTTGCAGTACTCCAAAAGACATGAGCAAAAAGCGGAACCGAAGCGTTGAACCGTATTCCCGCCCTTGTATTTCGGCATGGAACGATTGAAGTGTGCCAAGTGCCACAGGGAATTCTACTTAAATTCCGGATGCTCCATCTGTGCCCCCCCTCCCCAGGGCCCCCATTTCTGCCCCGAGTGCGGCGGTGTACTCCAGCGGATGGCCCCCTCATACTTCATCTCCCAGGACAGGTGGGAGACAGACTAGGGGGCCTGTATCCCCGGAACTGTCATCTGTGCCCCCATCTCCATGGCGCGATCTCCCCTGGCGGCACAGGTGCCCCCCCGCAACTTTTAAGCAGCGTGCCTGAAAAGCCAGATGTAAAGGAGGAATGCATATGGCTTCAAGACTGATGGAGTACTTCAACAGGCAGCCGAGGATCGGGACGCTCAGCACCTCCGGAAAAGACGGGAAGGTTGACGTCGCCGTCTTCGGCTCGCCGCACATGACCGACGGGAAGACCGTGATCATGGGCCTTGGGAAGAACCGCTCGCTCTCAAACCTCATGGAGAACCCGCACGCGGTCTACATGATCATGGAGCCGGGAAAGAGCATCATGGACTGGAAAGGGATACGTGTCTACCTGGTGGCAAAGGATATCGCCACTTCGGGGCCTATGCTCAACGACCTCAAGAACCAGATCGCGAAGATTGCAGGAGAGGCTGCGGCAGGGATGATCCATGCCGCAGCGAGGTTTGAGGCGACCGAGGTACGGCCGCTCGTAGACATGGGGCAGGGGTGGGAGAAGTCGATCTGAACAGGTGTTCCTGATCTCCCGGAGAACCTGCAGCGCACTCAGGGGATGGCAGCGTTGCAAGCCGCAACGGAGTATACCGCTCCATGCCGCATGCCGGCCCGGGCTCCCGATTACAGATCCCTCTCTTCAGAGAGAGAGGGGGTTCTCTCTCTCAACTCTTCTTCAGCGTGTCGATCGCGATAGTGAACGGAACTGTCCTCTCGATGTAGACGAGCTCGAGTTCGCCGGGTGAGAGAAGTGTCCCGGTCGATGACCCACCCCCATGCTCGACTATGGAGAAGGTCCGGCCATCAGGATTGATCGCTCCTGCAAATGCCTTGACCACGTGGGTGGCAGTCTGGTTCGAGAAGACGATCTCTCCCGAGAATATCCTTCCTCTCTGCTCGGTGACCCGCATGGTCATCGCCTCGTCCGGGTAGTCGGTGTATCCTTTCTCCTCGATCAACCCCTTCATTGTGCCTGCCCAGTTCCCGATGAGGTCCGGTACCGCTGCTGCCTCTGTTGCGGCCTGGGAAGAGGGCGCGGGGGTCGTGCACCCGCAGGCAAGGACCGCGATTGCGAGAACCATGATTACACACACGAATCGTTTCATACACTTCCTGTTGACGTGCGAAGAGAAAAACCCGGATACTTCGGTATTATAAAAAAATCCGGATCGAACCGGATCTCCGTGGAATGGGTTCCCCATCGGATATGAGTAGGACGTGCAAGCTGGGTCAATGGGCTGGGCCGGATGACGCAGATGCACGAGGCCGTGCGTGCGTCGGTAGCTATTTTGTCGGTTTACGCCCCAATAGTATCCATGGCTTCTCACATCCACCGGATAGAAGTCCGCTACCGGGACGACCCGCGGCAAAAGACCCGGACCGATCGGATCCGCTCCCTTGGGTTTCCCGTCGATGCAGTGCACCTGGTGGATGTCTATACCATCGCCACCCGCGCAAGGGACTTTTCGCACGCCGAACTCTCGGAGATAGCCGCCCAGCTGGTCAACCCCGTCGTGCAGGAGTATACCGTCGACCAGGCGACCAATGCGGCCTTTGACTCTGCGATCGAGGTCGGATTCCTGCCCGGCGTTACCGACAACGTGGGCACGACCGCACGGCAGACCATCGAGGACTTTTCCGGATACCGGTTCGGCGAGGGCGAGGCAGTCTTCTCCTCGCAACTCTACTTTGTCTGCNNACTCTCCCCCGAATCCGTCAGGGGGCTTTCGACCACGCTTGCAAACCCCCTCGTGAACCGCGTGCACGTGAAGACACGGGACGAGTACGGGGAGAAGGGCATGGATCCTGTCGCACCATTCGTCTTGCTGCACGAGCTGCCGACTGCCGAGTCCGTCAACCTCGAACTCGACGATAAGGAGCTCGCGAGGCTTGGAAAGGAGGGGATCCGGGATCCCCTCACAGAAGAGCGGCGCGGGCCCCTCGCACTCGACCTTTCCCAGCTCCATGCAATACGGGACTATTTCAGGAGCCTCGGGCGCAGGCCGACGGACGTCGAGCTCGAGTNNGCCCAGACCTGGAGCGAGCACTGCAAGCACACCATCTTCGCCTCGGCAATGGACGACGACGTCCCGGACGGGCTCTACCGGACCTGCATCCAGGCGGCAACCAATGCCATCCGGAAAAAGAAGGGAGACCGGGATATCTGCGTGACGGTGTTCACCGACAACTCCGGGGCAATTGTCTTTGATGACACCTTCCTCGTGACGCACAAGGTCGAGACCCACAACTCCCCGTCTGCGCTCGACCCCTTCGGCGGAGCCCTGACCGGGATCGTGGGGGTAAACCGGGACACGATAGGGTTCGGCCTCGGGGCAAAGCCCTGCATCAACGTGTACGGGTACTGTGTCGGCGACCCCGGGACGGAGCCTGCGCTCTTCCGGGGAAAAGACCGGGAGAGGCCAATCCTCTCACCCCGGAGGATCCTCGACGGAGTCGTCCACGGGGTTGGCGTGGGGGGCAACTGCTCGGGCATCCCGACGCCGCAGGGGTGGTGCTACTTCCACGACCGGTACGTGGGAAAGCCCCTCGTATTCGCAGGGACAGTCGGCGTGATGCCGCGTGTCCACGGCGATGAGAAGCTCTACGAGAAGCGGGCACTGCCAGGGGACCTCATTGTCATGGTCGGCGGCCGGGTGGGAAAAGACGGCATCCACGGCGCCACGTTCTCTTCAGAGGCGCTTGACCCGGCAAGCCCGGTGACCGCGGTCCAGATCGGNNTCACCCAGAAGAAGTTCTCGGACGTCATCGTCAAGGAGGCGCGTGACCAGGGGTTGTACAGGAGCATCACCGACAACGGCGCCGGAGGACTCTCCTGTGCCGTCGCGGAGATGGCAAAGGAATCCAATGGCTGCCACGTCTTCCTCGACAGGGTTCCGCTGAAGTACCCCGGCATGGCTCCCTGGGAGATCTGGATCTCGGAGTCCCAGGAGCGGATGACACTTGCCGTGCCGGAGGAGCGTCTGGACGCGTTCATGGACCTGATGCAGAGACGCGAAGTGGAGGCCACGGTGATCGGCAGGTTCACCTCAAGCGGAAAGTGCGTGGTCGAGTGCCACGGCGCGGTCGTGATGGATATCGGGCTTGACTTCCTGCACGACGGGCTTCCGAAGAAGCACCTGAAGACGACGCCCGTCGTCGCCAGGAATCCCGAGCCCGCGGCACCCTGCCCCGACCGGCTCGACGCTACGCTCCTTGCCATGCTGAAGAGAAAGAACATCTGCGCAAAGGAGTTCATCTCCACCCAGTACGACCACACCGTCCAGGGGGGACATGTGCTTGGGCCCGTGCAGGGGACAGGGAGGGTCCAGGGGTGTGCCACGCTCACGAAGGTCGTGCCGGGATCGGACCGGGGTGTCGGGCTCTCGCAGGGGCTCTTCCCCATATACTCTGAGATAGACCCCTATCGGATGGCAATCGCGGCCATCGACCTGGCTATACGGGGACTCATCGCG
>DUGV01000203.1 GCA_013331225.1 Methanolinea sp. | reverse complement strand
GCCGTGGAGAGCGGCAAGTCCTGCATCTTTGCAGGGGGAACCGCGTCTGGAAAGACGACCTCGCTCAATGCCATCTCCCTCTTTATGCCCCCCCTGGCAAAGATTGTCACTCTTGAGGATACACGCGAGCTCAAGCTCCCCCATCCCAACTGGATCCCGAGTATCACGCGGACCTCGTTTGACACGAGCGGGAAAGGGGAGATCGACATGTACGAGCTCCTCCGTGCCGCACTCAGGCAGCGCCCCGAATATATCCTTGTCGGAGAGGTCCGTGGAAAGGAAGCGCTGACTCTCTTCCAGGCAATGAGTACGGGCCACGTGACCTACTCGACCATCCACGCAGACTCCGTGGCCAGCATCGTTCACCGTCTCGAAAACCCGCCCCTGAACGTCCCGAGGAACATGCTCTCCGCGCTTGACCTCGTGTCAGTCCAGGTCCAGGCAAGGATAGGTGGCCAGCGCATCCGGAGAAACAAGCAGATTATCGAGATACTTGATATCGATCCCCGCACCAACGAGCTCATTACAAACGAGGTCTTCAGGTGGCACCCGGCGACCGACGAGATCACCTATTCCGGGAAGTCCTACGTCCTCGAGGAGATCATGGAATCGCGGGGGTGGGATGAGGACCGGATGAGGGAGGAGCTCAAGATGCGGCAGGAGGTGCTGGAATGGATGCGCATCAAGAAGATACGCAACTTCAGGGACGTTGGCAATATTCTTGTCCAGTACTACCGTGACCCTGCAGGAACCATGGAGAAGATCAGGGCCGAACTGTATGGGGGAGCATGAACGGGTTTGAACGTCTCGCATTCAGGATAATGGGGGGTTACGCGGAGAAGAAGAGGGATGCGTATTCCACACTCCGGAACGACCTTGTCACCGCGCGCATGAAGGTCCCGTTCGAGGTCTATCTCTCGACGGCATACTTAAGTTCGGTTATCGCAGGTATCGTCGCATCAATCGTGCTCGGGCTGATCACGTATCTCCTGAATCTCCCTGCGATGATCAAGTATCAGGGTGCGGTTCCGGAGTTCATGCTCACGATCAACGAGTACAGCCTGATCATCGGCACTGTACTTGCCATAATCATCTCGTTTGCGGTGATCGGGGGTATTACATTCCTCATATTTCTCATATACCCAAGCGTGGTCGCCGGAGGCCGTTGCAGGAACATCGACGCCACGCTTCCGTATGCCATCAACTATATTACCGCAATGTCGACCGCGGGAATTCCCCCCGCAGAGATCTTCCGGCAGCTGGGGAGCAGTACGATGTACGGTGAGAGTGCAGTCGAGGCCCGTTTCATCGGGATGGAGATCGATCTCTTTGGGCGGGACCTCATCGATGCGCTCCGGCTCATCTCTGCGACCACCCCGAGCATGCGCATGAAGGAGTTCCTTCAGGGGGCGATGGGGTGCATTTCGGCGGGAAGCAGCCTCACTGAGTATTTCCGCACCAAGGCAGAGCAGTACTCCCTCGAGAACCGCCAGACCCAGAAGCTCTTCCTTGATACGCTCGGGCTGATATCCGAGTCGTATGTCACGGCCATGGTTGCAGGCCCCCTCTTCCTTATCATCCTCCAGTCAATCATGGCCATCCTGAGCCAGTCGTCGCAGCCGATCTTTCTCTACATCATCATTTACATGATGATCCCCTTTGGGAGCATCATGTTCGTGATCCTGATCAGCTCCATGACTCCGGAGGGTTGAGATGGGCCTCAAAGACTCTTTCAAGGGGATGCTGCCAAAGAAGGGTTCTGGATCCGCCGGCGGGAGTGAAGCAGAGGTGCCGGCATCGCCAGCTGTGCCCCCCGCATCTCCTTCGTCACCCAGGCTAAAACCCCTCCCTCAGGCAACCGGGCCTGCAAAAAAGCCCGGGTTGTGGGGGATATTGAAGGGAGAAAAACCCTATTCCGTGGATCTCAGCCAGAAGGAGATCGGACAGTTTGCACGGGAGCAGGTAGAAATTACCAGCAAACTTGAGCGGCACCGCAGCCAGCGGTCTGGCTGGCGTAAAGTGCTCAAGCACCCTGTCCAGGTGCTCCTCGAAAAGCCGCTCAACATCCTGATCCTGACACTGCCACTTGCTGTCCTCCTCTTCCTGATCGGCACAGCCTTTGCCATAAGGGACTACGGGATGAGCGTGCTCTTCACAACGACCCTCATTGACGATATTGTCATCATTTCCATCCTCGTTGCGATTGTTCCCGTTGCGATCATGGACTTCCGGGAGAGCCGGCGGATGAAGAACCTCGAGGAAGCCCTCCCGAATTTCTTCCGTGACCTCGCGGGAATGAATGACAGCGGAATGACGCTCCCGAATGCAATTCACCTGGTTGCACAGGGTGAATACAGCACCCTCACCCCGTTTATCAGGCGCCTTGACAACGAGATGTCGTGGAATACGACATTCATCGAGGCCATCCAGCGTTTCCGCACACGCCTGGGCACTCCGCTCTCTGACAGGAGTATCGACCTCATCGCCAAGGCCAGCAAGGCAGGCGGCGATGTGAGCGAGGTGCTCAGGGCTGCAGCCCGTGATACCTACGAGGTGCTTGCCCTTCGTTCGGAACGAAAGAACAACATGCTGATCTACGTGATCATCGTCCTCATCTCTTTCATGGTCTTTGTCTTTGTGATACTGATCCTGGTGAGCACGTTCCTCTCGACCATGGCGACTGCAGGCTCCGCGGCATCCGCGGCAGGAGCGGGTGCGGCGTCATTCATCGGAAACGTAGACCTCTTCTTCTATACAAGGCTCTTCTCACACGCTGCAATGATCCAGGGCATCTTCTCGGGGCTGGTTGCCGGCCAGATGGGTGAAGCGAGGGTGGTTGCCGGCCTGAAATACTCTGCGATCATGCTTGTCATCGCATGGCTGGTCTTCAGGTTCATGGTATGAGAATAACTGTGTGAGGGGACGCCTGCTCCCCGATACAAAAACAATTTTTTTCTCATCCTTTGCTGAATGTCAATTCAGACCGAAAAAAATATTCCCAAAAACCAGATAACCGGAGGCACACATCGGAGCGCGTGGGGGAGCGCCCCTCTCTTTTTTTCGAATGAAAATCACTTCGTGATTTTCATCGTGTATGTTCGATGGCATTGCAGTCATGAGCGGTTATTATGAAAATGGCTCGGCCATTTTTCTCTAATGAAACGCACATGAGACTGTCAAGTCACATGCCCCCCCGATAAAAACCGCGGATGTGGTTTTCATACCAAAATGCCTGCGGCATTTTCATGCGTTATGCTCGATCGGTCGGCGGTCATTGGCGGTTATTATGAAAATTGCTCGGCCATTTTTGTTCTGTATTCATGTATCTCAATGAGAATCATGTGGTTTTTATCAGGAGAGAATACCCATCTCTGTCAGGCGGCGGGGCAGGTACTCCTTTGTCACAAAGTCAAGACCACGGGCTGCAAATGCCTGCTGTTCAGACTTGAGGTTGAGTTTCAGCTGCAGTTGGATCTGGGACTTCCAGTAGTCAGAAGAGAACCTTGGGTCGGAGATCTCGCTCTGCAGAGCGGCAATGTCCTTCTCGGTGAGGGTATCTGCGGGAAGGTTGTAGTCCCGGATATCGCTGGGTTGCACTCCGATGAACTGGGCACGTGGCGTGGCAAGGAGCTCGGACATGTGGGCGCTCTTGATNNGGTAGGACCAGGGGTCGCCGTCGGTAAAGACCAGGACAGGCAGGCCGAACGTTTCGTTGATCCGGTGGAGCATCCGGCGGGTGGAGCGGGCTGGCTGACCTTTCAGGTGTACAAGGATCGCCTGGTGTTCCTGGTCGAACCCGTTCTCTATCAGCCGGGCATACATACCACCGGTCTCTATCGCAATGACAAAGCGGGCGTCGTGCTCAAGGAGATCAATATTCTCCACGTTGCTTGGAATCTGGTACCCTGCCTCGCCGACGTCCTCCTGGCAATGGATCACCCGCTCCCCTCTCCTCGTCATCTCTTTTAGTCTGAGCGGGCCGAATATGGTGGCGCCGTCCTCCTCGGGCCTTAGATGGAATGCCTCCCGCTGGAGGTCTGTGAGGATCTCGAGATCTTCTATCAGCAGGTTGCTCTCGTCCTGCGCGGAGAAC
>DUGV01000103.1 GCA_013331225.1 Methanolinea sp. | reverse complement strand
GGCTCGAGCTCGTCTGGATGCTGCTGCATCATCTGCCTTACAACAGCGGTCGCGCCCCCGGCATCTCTCCCCTCGAGCTTGAAGTGATACAGGTCGCGGAGGAAGAACATGTCGTCGTAGTACCGTTCCGATGCAATCTTCAGGAGCTCGCCCCTCATCTCCCTGTTTCCATCCTTCTTCGCCTTTTCGAGGCCGATCTTCAGGTACTCCGGCTCGTTTGGGAACCAGTCGATGGCAAGCCTGATCATGAACCAGAAGACCTTGTTCACGCGTAGCTCCTGCACAACCTGCGGGAACCTGAGGCGGTTGACCGGCGGCCGGAGCCGGGCAAGCTCGATCATCTGCTCCCGTGCGGATAGCGCCATGGCACTCGTAGTGGCCTTGTCCGGTTTCTTGTCCGGAGGGAGCTCGAGGGAGGAGAGTTCGTAATAGGAGAAGGCGATCGCGGTGCATACCATCGCATCGACCGTTCGGTACTTCTTGAGCACCTCGATTGCATCCGAGTACTTCCCCATGTCGATCAGTTTTATTCCAAGGACGATGTCGAAGATTGCCCTCCCCGTGTACTTCCTCTTGACACGGGTTGCGTGTCGGAAAAGCTTTTCGATGTACTCGATGTCGGTGGAATGCCTGCTCTCCTCGAGGACTTTTACGGTCACGTCGTCGATGAAACGGTCGTATGCCTGGTCGGGGATGTCAGGGTAGTTCTTCTCGAGGATCGAGACCACGTGGCCAAAGAATATCGGGATGTTCGAGTCGATCTTCTCAGAGTTCTTCTCGACGTACTCCATCATCTCCCGCTTCGTCTGCCCCATCTTCTGCTCGACGAGGGCATCCGGGATCCACTCCTCCGGCATTGTATACAGGAATGACCTGTAAGAATATAAGAACCTTGATATACTGTGCCGAAATCGGGTATTCAACCGTTCAGATAACTGACCCTTCGCAGAAGGGAACCCTTATCCTCGCCCAACGTGACTATTCTAAATATCCAGGCAATCATGAAATTTGCAGAATTTGCAAGGATCTGCGAGGAGATCGAGGGTATTTCAGGGAGGCTAGAGATGGCGGACAAGATCTCCGGCATCCTCCCGGGTCTCGATTCCAGGGACTTAGCGATATTCGTTCATTTTATCACAGGGAAGATCTTCCCTGACTGGAGTCCGCTCAAGATGGGGATCGGTCCAAACCTCCTCTATGACGCGGTCACCCTCATCGTCGATGGAACAAGGAGTGACGTGATCGGTGAGATAAACCGCCGCGGAGATGTCGGCCTTGCGGTGCAGGTGATACTCGGGCAGAAAAAGGTATCGCGAAGGTCGTCGCGGACTGCGACCATCCAGACCTCTCTCTTCTCCCAGGAACTCGACCTCTTCGGCGTCTACCAGAAACTCGAGAAGATTGCGCGGCAGGGTGGACGGGCTTCACAGCAGGAGAAATTATCCCTCATACAGAGCCTCTTCCAGAACGCGTCGCCGCTTGAGGCACGGTACCTTGCAAGGCTCCTGATGGAGGACCTGCGTATCGGTGTGGGGGAGGGGACGATACGGGACGCCATTGCCCGGGCATTCTCTGTTGATCCTTCGAACGTTGAGCACGCGTACCAGGCCAGGAACGACCTTGGCGAGGTGGCAATACTTGCAAGGGCCGGTGAGAATGCACTGCGCGACGTGCGCATCCTGCCGTTCCACCCGGTGAAGATGATGCTTGCCCAGGCGGGGGATATTCATGGGGCGATTGCCGAGAACGGAGCCATGGCCGCTGAGTTCAAGTACGATGGCAGCAGGTTCCAGTTCCACAAGGCGGGCGGCGAGAGCAGGATATACTCGAGGAAACTCGAGGACGTGACAGACGCCCTTCCGGATATCCTTTCCGCGCTTTACGGGGCTACCACCCATGACGTGATCCTTGACGGCGAAGTGATTGCGGTCAAAGACGGAAAACCCCTCCCGTTCCAGGCCGTGCTGCGAAGGTTCCGTCGGAAGCACGGGATCGAGGAGATGCAAAAAACGGTGAATGTGCAACCGTTCGTCTTTGATATCCTCTACCTCGACGGTGAAACCCTGATCGACCTCCCCTTCAGAGAGCGGAGAGCGCGGCTCGAGGCGACGGTCAGTGACTATGTCACGCCCCAGCTGGTGAGTGGCGAACCTGATGCGATCGAGAGATTCTACAAAGGAAGCCTCGCTGCTGGCCATGAAGGACTGATGCTGAAGGTGCTCTCTGCACCGTATACCCCGGGAATACGGGGAAAGAACTGGCTGAAGATCAAGCCCTCCGTGGATACCCTGGACCTCGCAGTCATCGGGGCGGAATGGGGAGAAGGGAAAAGAGCGCACCTCTTTGGTTCATTCCTGCTCGCATGCCAGGACCAGGGGGAACTCCAGGCACTGAGCAAGGTCGCAACCGGGTTCTCGGATGAGCAGCTCGCGGAGCTGTATGATCTCCTCCGGGACCACGTTCTCTCAGAGTCCGGAAAGGAAGTGCAGTTCGAGCCAATCCTGGTATTCGAGGTAGGGTACTCGGAGATCCAGGAAAGCCCCAACTACGAGTGCGGATACGCACTCCGGTTCCCTCGCTTCATCCGCGTCCGTGAAGACAAGGGTATCGCAGATATCGAGACCCTTGACGGGATAAGGGAACGCTACATACGCCAGAAGAAGTGATTGTGCAGCAGGCGCAGGGTCGAAGAACTGTTGTCGCTGGATTGCCCGTTGCTTTGAGGCCTGGAAAGCCCCTTTTAGTGCATGCGTCGCGCCTCCCGGCTTCAACTGATCCGACTGTAACTATCAGGACAACAGTGGGCCAGGGGTAATAGTATCTTATTTGCCAGGGAATTGGATCCGGGTCGAAAGATCATGGTTCAGGTGGTTTTCGGATCACAGCCCTGTCACCGATATGCGCGATAATTCGCGCGGTACATTCCTCCCACGAGGCTTCCCCCTCCGGAACAATGCCCGCGACCTCCCTGCCGAGTTCGTCGTCGGAAATGCCCTGGGCGACCGCAAGAATGGAGCCCTTCGCATATCGTTCGGGGACGATATTATCGCTATCACCGTCAACAATGCCGAGGATGGGGATTCCCAGGTGCGCCCCGATATGTCCACAGACGGCAGTGGTATCGTCTCCCACCGTTACCATCCCGCAGATGTTCCCATTGCCGATCATCCGATAAAGGTGATGCCCACAGTGGTCGACAAATATCACCTTTCCCACTATTGCATGCCGGGGTCCTGCCAGGGGGCCTTTTGACCTGAGCCTCCCACTCTTGCACCATGCACGGGACACGTCGACGGGACCGGCCCTCTCCAGTTTTTCAAGCCCGTGGTCCTTGACTTGGAGACCCGATAAGGGGATAATCTTCTCTCCCTCGGACCGAATGACGACTTCTCTCCCTGTTGCTGTCCCTATAACTACCCCGTTGACGAACACTGCTTCCCCTGGGAGACATCCCCTGATTGTCCGATATCCTTCATCGGGCATGAGGGCGGGAGCCATTCTCTCAACCACCGGGTAACCTGTCAGCCCCGAGATTTTATGCACTGCCGCATCAGGCTTCCTGTTCCAGCAGATGACTTCCCTGCGTGCACATTCCACCTGGATGAGCCCTTCTCCACCTACGCGTGAGGCGACTATCTCCCCGAATATCCGCCCCGATTCAGGAGTTTTCCCCTCGTTTGCGAGGAAGGAAGGGGCCTCCAGCATGCGTATTGCCACGCTTGGGGGAACGCTCATGAATTCGCATGGAAGTCCTGATTCCTCTGCGGCAGCTCTCGCCATCACCCCTGCAACGACAATCTTTTTCGGGGCGAGCACCCGAGAGAGCCACTCTGCATTTCCCGAATCGAAGACCTCAGGCCCATGCAGGACCATCACCATCTGGCGTATGTCACTGTTCTTCGTGCGGTCTCCCGGAGTGTCTGTCCTTACCTGACAAGGATGTGTCGCGGTGTCGTCTTTTTTATTCATGGGATCGTCCTGTGAGAGAATACTGGGTGTCGTGTCATACGACAAGTTACGCAGCTGCCGGTGTGAATGGTCCTGAAGGTATGCCTTTTGCAACCGGTCAGTTGCGCGGAAATGGTCCCATCCTCTTTATACACGGTTGAAATCATCAGAGAACCGGGTGATGTCGTCCTCTTCGAGATACTCGCCGATCTGGACCTCGATCACCTCGAGCGGGATCTTGCCGGTATTGGCAAGGCGGTGCCTCGTGGCGGCAGGAACGAACGTGCTTTCGCCCTGCCGGAGGTGGATGGTCCGGTCGCCGACGATCACATCGGCCATTCCGCTCACGATGATCCAGTGCTCGCTCCGGTGGTGATGCATCTGCAGGGAGAGTCTCTTGCCGGGTTTTACCGTCACCCGCTTGATCCTGAAGAACCTCGAACGTTCAAGCTCGGTATAGGAGCCCCAGGGCCGGTGCACCTGGAGATGGTAGTCGGTGATCGTATCGCCCCGGTCGCGGAATCTCTTCACAAGTTCGCTGACCTTCTCGGTCATATCCATGTGGCAGGCCAGGAGCGCATCACCAGTATCCACCAGCACAAGGTCACGAACTCCTATGAGCGCTGCCCGTTTCCCGGGAGCATGTACAAAGTTACGCTCTGAATCGAGCATCTCCGCGTGGCCTGCATTGCCGTAATCGTCGTGTGGCCTGAGTTCATACCATGCCCGGAACGTCCCAAGGTCCGTCCAGCGGGATTTGAGGGGGACCACTGCCACCTTCTCCGAATGCTCGAGGAGCCCGTAGTCAACCGAGAGCGAGGGAAGGTTCGCATACTCCCTTATACCATCCCTGAACTGCGAATAGAGTTCGGGCTGGTATTTTGCCAGTTCGTCGAAGAAGACCCCGGTTGAGAAGAGGAACATCCCGCTGTTCCAGAGGAACCCGGCCTCCAGGTATACCTTTGCGGTCTCCCAGTCAGGTTTCTCTCTGAACTTNNCCCTAACGCGAGGGGATCCCCTGGATCGATATACCCGTACCCGGTATGAGGCGTTGTGGGAGGGACTCCGAAGGTGACGAGATACTTGTCTGATATACATCTTGCCGCGGCAATCTCCTTCATGGCGCCATTTTCGAGATTATGATCGCTTGGAAAGACCGCAACGACAGAGTCTCCATATTCTTCCCTGATTACCTGCATGGCCCAGGTGATTGCCGGAAGGGTATTTTTCGCGACAGGCTCTTTCAGGATTCGCTCATCTTTTACATGGACCCCAACCTCCTCAAGCTGGCTCCTGACAAGGAACTGGTGGGCTTCGTTCGTGACGACCCAGACCTCTTCAGGCCCTGATATCAGGAGCGCCCTCCGCCAGGTGTCCTGAAAGAGCGAGGTGCCATTCACTTTCAGGAACTGCTTGGGGTTATATGTGCGTGACAGGGGCCAGAGGCGGGTTCCTACCCCGCCCGCGAGGATGACGGACTTGATGGATTCCATTCGGTTAACTCTCTTTGGACGTGTTCGCACTTATGATTTACCCGACCGTATCCTCTAAAAAATATGAACCGACTCCCCCCACTCCCTCAATCAAGAGCACTCCGCAGACGCTGTATGACATGCTTTGTTACCTGATCCCGGGTATGGGAATCCATGCAGAAGACCTCCACGTCATCCCGGCATTTCAGCGACTCGATAAAGGGGGTCCCCCTGAGTGCAACGGTGGCAAGCAGTACCGGGAAGGAGTCCAGGAGATCCAATATACGCATGCAAAAGAGAGAAGAGAGGCATTCCATCTTCCCTATCTCGTCAATGATCACGAATGGTGATTCATCGAAGTGCAATTCTTCAAGGAACGCGTCAAACGCAGCCACATCGACCCCATATTTCCCCACTCTCCACCCTGACCGGATACTGATATCCGCGAGAATGCCAGTCTTTCCGCAGAAAGAGACCATCTCGAACCCCCTCCTCTCTCCCTTCTCCCTGACCTCCCTCGTGACGAAGCCTTCAGGCCGGATTGGCGCAAGGCTTTGGGCAATCCCCTCCACGAGGGTTGTCTTTCCGCACGCCGGGGCGCCGGTCATGAGAATATTCGGCCCGGCCTTTGCCTGCTTCATGGATTCACCCGCCGGTTATGCGCCATTCGTGCGTTTTTTCATCCCTGCAATTGCGATTGTCACGGATAAAATGAGAGAAAGCACGCCGGTCCACCCGTCAAGCATTGGCGCAGAATGGGCCGTGGTGGGATCTGTGGGGGGGATTGACGCAGGGGGCATGGTGGCCTGTACAGTCTCATGCTCTGGGGCAACAGAAATTCCTATAGTCGGAACCTCGGTCGGCACTCTCTCCATCATAAATGACCGGGCGACACGGAGATTCTCCTCTGCGAGCGTGTTTCCCGGGCGGATGCCAAGCGATCTCTCGTAAGCCTCAGCCGCCTCTTGATACTCTCCCATCACGAGATAGGTATTTCCAAGGCAGAAATAGGCCCTGTCGTGGCCCGGGCTGATCGTCACCACTTTCCGGTAGGTCTCGGCTGCTTCAGGGTACTGGCGCAGTGTGAAGAGAACCTCCGCTTTTCCCATCAGGGCAGGGGCATTGTAGGGATCGATCGCAAGTGAGTCATTGAATGCCTGGAGTGCCTCAAAATAGTGTCCGCTCATATACAGGTCCTGCGCAGTTGCTGCCATGGCAGCAGGGTCCTGCGAAGAGCCATACCCTGATGAACTGTCTCCATCAGACGAATCACCGGCATCGCCGGAACCCGAATCCCCGCCGCAACCACAGTCTTCCGCGAGCACGGGAGCCACGTGGAGAGCCAGGATGACAAGGAGAGCCATTATGCCCAGAATCGGCCGCCACCTCATGTACTATGACCCTCTGCCCACCCTTGATTTAAAGGTAATGAAAATAGTAAAAAACCGCTGATTCTGATGACCCCAGGGTGTACTGCGGGTATCGATTGTGAAAGGGGATGTCTGATACCTCCGGAAGTATCATGCCCCTTGAACCTGCTTGAGCGCCACTTCGATTGCCACTCTCAGCTCCTCGTCCTTGAATGGCTTGAGTAAAAATCCGCTCGGACCGGTCTCAATTGCCCTCGAGAGAGTCTCGTTATCGGAATGCGCAGTCAGGTAAATGAAAGGTATGCAGTACTCTTTCCTGATCTGCGAACCAAGTACAGTTCCATCCACCCCTTCCTGCAGGGCGATATCGATAAGGACGAGGTCGGGAACCTTCGATTTTAACAAAGAACGTGCCTTTTCCACTGTCGGTGCAGTCCCGCTCACCTCGTACCCGAGTTTCTTCAGGCGCCACGATATCAGCTGGCTGATGACGGGATCGTCTTCAACAACGAGGATGGACTTCGTCACTTGTGTATACCCCCCTCAATCCTCTCCTTATCAAAGGTATCTCCCAATCCCGCTTTATTAAACTGATGATCCTCATGAAAATGATCAGGGAGCATTACTCCGCTTCAATGACCTGAACGTGCCCTTCGGAAAGAAGACCTCGAACCGCGCCCCTGTCCCCGGCTCTCCCGTCTCGATCAGAGAGATGCCGGTAATATCGAGGATCTCCCGGGCAAGGAAGAGGCCAAAACCGCTGCCCTTGCCATAGCCCTTCTCAAAGATCTTCTCCTTCTCTTCGTGTGGGATGCCAGATCCATCGTCTTCAACGGAGAGGATCAGCCCATATGAACTCATGGTGGTACTGATGGATATCGCAGTTATCCCGTCCCCGTGCCTCATCGCATTATCCACAAGGTTATGGAACACGCGCTCAAGGAGAGGATCGGCGTACACTTCCAGGTCGCCCACCTCACAGTGCATGCGGATTGCAGAGAGATCGAATGACTGCAGTGCCCTCTGCAGGACCCCATTCATGTCCTGCCATGTGGGAGCACGCACCCCGATATCTTCGTACTCCTTGGTGAACGCAACCTGTCGCTCGATATTCTGCCCCACGCGCTGAATCTTTTCGATGAAGTCAACCAGCCACGGACTCTCTGCCTGCTCCTTTGCCATGTCCAGGTAAAGCATGAGAGCGGTGACCTGGTTGAGGATGTCATGACGGGTGATACGGGAGAGGAGGCTGAGCTTCCGGTTCGCCATCTGCACCGCTTCCTCTGCTTTCACCACATCCGTAATGTCCCGTCCTACCGACTGGAACTCCCGTATCCCGCCCTTCTCGTCAAAGATTACCTGGTCAGTCCAGCTCTGCCAGCGCACCTCTCCACCCGGCAGGATGATACGGTGCTGGATGTATCCGGTCGGATTTTTAGGGGTGAGAGATGCAAAATGCTTCCTCACAAGCGGCATCTCTTCCGGGGGTACGTGGGGACGGAAACGGCTCCCGACAATCTCGTCGTACGATAACTCGTAGTATCGACAAAACGCAGGATTCACGAAGATATACGTTCCATCCGGGAGGAAACGGGCAATGAGATCCTCCTGGCTCTCAACAATCCCCTTGTACCTCGCTTCGCTCTCCTTGAGCGCCTCCTCCATCCGGCGGCGCTCTGATACGTCGCGAATCGATTCGATCGCACCGATAATGTTGCCTTCATGGTCATAGAGCGGGGAGGCTTTCCCCCAGAGGATCGCTTTCTGGCCTCCCAGCCTGGGGAGATCGGTCTCGCCGATAAGGAGATCCCCTTTCTTATGCACCACGCCGTAATACCGCTTGACTATCTCCTCGGAGGATTCGAAGATGAGATCAATGAGGATTGGGCGCCTCTCACTGTAAAAGGGGATCGAGTATTCATAATTCCCCTTCCCTAAAATTTCGCGGGCAGGGACACCGGTCATCTCCTCGATAGAGTAGTTCCAGGCAATGACCCTGCCTTCCCTGTCGATTGCAAATGTCGCATCCGGAAGGAAATTGATGATATCTGAGAGCCTCTGTTCCGATCTCTGGAGGGCAAGCTCAGCCCGTTTACGGCTTACCGCCTGCTCGATCATATTCCGCAGCTCTGCAAACTGCGACCGGGGGTGACCACCTTTCTGGAGGTAGAAGGCAGCACCGAGGTTGAGGGCCTCGATCGCAACATGCTCTCTTCCGCGCCCCGTGAAGATGATAAAGGGGATGTGGGGGTGGGTTTCCTTGATGGCCCGGAGGAATTCAATCCCATTCATCTGCGGCATTTCGTAATCCGACACGATGACGTCGAAACCACGTGTCTTCAGCATTTCGAGGGCTTCATGAGCGCTTAGCGCAGTGGAGATCTCCATGGCCCCACCTTTTTCAAGGAATATCTTCGTTACATCCAGGAGGGATGCTTCATCATCGACCAGGAGAACCTCAATCAGGACCGATCACCCCGGGGGCACGCGTATTTATCACTCCTTGACCTGCTGAAAGATAATAATAACAGGTTCTCCAGGATAATGTACATTATCTCATCATGATCTGCACGGCTGTCGGGTATTTCCTCAGGAGTGCAAATACGAGCGCCCGTGCCACCCACATCCTGCCCCCCTCAATACGGCGCTCCCTCGAGAGATCGCCGAGTTCCTGCAACACGGCAATGGCAACTTCATCTGCAAGCATGCAGCTGTTTGAAACCTCCATGTCAAAGTAAAAGATGATGGGGAGTTTGAGCGAGGAGCGCAGATTCACTGGGAGGGATGCTCCTATTTTTCTGATCACCTCCCTGTCGAAGTGATGCTCCCTGCCTCCCCTGTTGACTGCCATCGGCTTCTCCATCTCCAGGAGGGAAACGAGGGGGACCCTGGCCGACACGACCCCGTCGTTGATCTTTCCCATCTCAAGGCTCATCCACCGGCGGAGCACGGACTCGTCATACATTGGAGGATTCTCCTCCTGACATACACACTCTTTTCACCCCGGAAAGTTGCATTGGGCAAGTGCGCCTGGACGGGGCAGGATGTCGAGTGAAACTCACTTCGTGATTTTCATCGTGTATGTTCAACGGCAGGGCAGTCATACGCGGTTCCTATGAAAATGCCCCCGGCATTTTCATGCATTGGACCTGATGCACATTGCATCATTCTTGTTTTTATGGATATCCTGCCTTTTCATACGAGAACCCGATCCATCCCCACTATTTCCGTCAGAATGTCCCGGGTCTTATGTCCATGAGGAAACAACCCGACTCCTTTCCTTGCTGATCTCACTTCTTCCTCCATAAGTCAGATTCCCGTATCTCGGCCTTGCAGTGGGGGCAGAGATACACCTCCCCATGGTGTTCCTGTTGCTCTTTCTTCTTTGCATTGGTCCGTCGCTCCCGTTCCTGCGTGAATCCGGACGCCAGGATCCCGGCCGGAAGCGCAAAGATACCGATCCCAAGCAGCGTGATGCACCCGCCAAGTATCTTCCCTGGAGCTGTCATAGGAACCATGTCGCCATAGCCCACTGTGGTGAGCGTGACAATGCCCCACCACATGGTGGCGGGGATGCTCGTGAAGACCTCGGGCTGGCCCGGCTGTTCTATCTGGAACATGAGCGTCGATGCGGAGATAAGCGCGATGAAGAGGACAAGGTATGCGGTGATCAGCATATCCCTCTGTGCCTTGACCACCCGGACGATCATGTTGATGGAGTCAGAATAGCGTACGAGCTTGAATATCCGGAAGACCCGCAATACCACCAGACCGGTGAGGTTTATCCCGGTAAAGATGTTCAGGTAAAAGGGGAATACGACGATCAGATCGATAAGGGCAAAGGGCGTGAGAGCCCATGCGAGCCTCCCCCTGACAGGGTGGGAATAACTGGGATTTGAAGTGCATGACCACAGCCTGAGCGGGTATTCGATTGAGAAGACGAGGGTAGTGAAGAGGAAGACAATCTTGAAGAGCAGTGAATACCTGGCCGAGAGGGAGCTCACGGATGAGAGGACCATGACGGAGATGGAGAGGAGGATGACCGCGGTGATGAACACGTCAAACCAGTAACTGATCCGGTCACCTTTGTACGTGGGTTCAAGTATCAGGTATACTCGCTTTCTTATCGCGGAAATATCCATAATAGCCATGGATTGAGCGTTCAATTTAAAGATTCTCTTCGCCTGTGGAATGGGAACCAGGGTCCGGAATGAATGCGGTCATCCCGGTCTGATGTCCACCAGGGCTGCAGGAACCGGTTTTGCCCTCAAAAACACCTTATAGGGGAAGACCCAACACAATCCCCTGAGGTTGCAATGGATATCATATCGCTTGCAGGGTTCCTGGCCCTTTTGATCATAGGAATTGCCCTT
>DUGV01000235.1 GCA_013331225.1 Methanolinea sp. | reverse complement strand
ACTCGGTGTACCCGCACTTGCCGCACGCCGCCCGGTCCGGGTGGTCGGCAAGGATAATGCCAGGGCCGCACCTGGGGCAGTACTTCCTGGAGAACGAGACTTTCCCCCCCTCCACTTTGAAGTAACTCCCCCTCTTGACAGAGGCTGCCTTTGCCTTCTTCTTTGCCGCCATCTTCAGGCACCCTCTTCCTTGGGCTTGGGCATTCCACGGTTCATGAGATATGCGCGCTCAATCTGGTTGCGCCTCTCCTCGCTGTCATATACCCTCGCGCTCCCCGTGCAGGCCGTCATCCCGAAACTCGTCTTCAGCGAGTCCACCACCACCTGTTTCTCTTGCACGTTCATCAGTGCGGAAATCTTCCCCAGGATCTGCTTCCTGGAAGGTGTGGGGCCGTCGAACTGGAGTGTAAAGTCGACTTCACGCCTCCCGAGCAGCTCGTTCCTGGTATCCCTGGTGACCTCAAATTCCATCGGTATCCTCTTATCATACGCAGTAAAATTATTTATATTCTATCTCGTTGTCGGATCGATTGGGAAAAATCTCCCATCATCCTTCAGCTTCTTCGATAAAACAGGCAAGAAGAGATTTTGCCGTCGCCCGTGCCTCCTCGTCTATCTCCCTTACGACGACTCCCTTGCACGGCTGTCCATAGAGAATCCATGCCCCTTCCGGTGCCTCGAAGACAAGGGGAATGACCGCCAGGTCTTCCTCTCCCTCGACCACCACCAGCGCGGGCGGATTGGCAACTGCCTTCTTCAATGCCTCGACCAGCATGGGGGTGATGGTCCCGGGTGGGTTCTTTGCAGGAAACACCGCAGGAAAGACTTCGGGGGCACGGCTGCAGGGTTCCCTCATCGTGTGGCCGTCTACAACGGCAACCTCGGGGAGGAGGCCCATCTCCAGCACGTTCCTGGTCACCACGTCGCCGACAGTATAGAGGCGCTTTCCCGGAAGTTCATCGGCAAGATCGGCGATGTCCGGCACGAGCGTGCCAAAAGGTGACTTGAAATGGTGGCGCTGGCTCTCGGGAAGACGGAGCATCAGCGGACCTTCAGCGCGTACCGGCCGGGAAGGGTGATATTCATCTTCCTGGCAACCTCGGATCGCTTGGGGTCGATGATCACAAGATACCCTGTCCAGTCCGTGGAGAGGTTGGAACTGCCGCATACCGCACAGGCCTCGCCTTCTACCACCCTGTGGCATTCACGGCATACATGGACCAGTTTCTTCCTAACGGCTGCCACGCTCGCCACCCTTCTCCTTCTCTTTCTCCTTCTCCTTGAGCATGTCTTCCTCGAGCCAGCGCGCGGTTCCGAGGCCCGACTGGCGCATTGTCAGGCCGATTTTGCTGTCCCTCGGCTCCCGCTCGTTCAGGGAGAGGGTGACCACCCTTACCCTGACAGGTTCGCCGACGCCGATGAACCGCTTGGATTCCTGGCAGATAAGACGGGCGTTCTTCTCGTCGTAGTTGATGTATTCGTCGGAGATCTGGCTCACGTGGAGCATGGCGTCGATGGGCCCGAGGCTCACGAACGCACCAAAACTGGTGGTCTCCACCACCAGGCCCTCGAGCACCTCCTGGAGAGCCAGGCGGAGCACCACCGCCTCGAAGTCCACGTCGTAATAGACCGCGCCGTCCCCGGGAACGATCTCTCCTTCTCCGATCCTCAGCACCTTCGTGATGGAGATAAAAATACCAATCTCCTTGTCGATGCTCCCTTCCAGGTGTTCCTGCAGCACGTCCAGGATCACTCTCGTGAGGTCCTCACCAAGCCGGTTGGGAGGTACCCGTACCTTGTCCGCCAGTTGCATCTTGTAATACATGCGCCGCTCTCTCCCGCTATCTCCTCAATATATCAAGTTTTTTCTGCTGCATAAGGGTGATCACCGGTATGCCAAGTTCAAGGAGCGTATCGCGGAGAGCCCGGTCGTTGGTGAATACCATGCACCCATGCTCCCCCGCGTACCGTGCGATCTTCTCATCGACGGTCCCTTCCGGATATCCGCTCGCAGTCTCCAGGCATCGCCGGGAAAGGAGGAGGGCAGAACGGGCAGCACTTCCCCCTCTTCCCCGGCCCCGGGAGAGCCCTCCCAGCTCCTGGAGCACTTCTGTCAGTATCAATGGTTCATATGCCCCAATAAGGTTTCTCAGCTCTTCGAATATATCAATCCTGAACTGGAAGGGGACCATCAGGGCATTTGCATCGAGGAGGACCTTCACTCGGTCAGCACGCCCATCCCGATCAGACGCCATCTTCCTCCCAGCTGGCGGCTGATGGCAATACGGGCCCCGATCTCCGCGCAGACCGGCCGCTTGAGGGTGACCTCCACTATGTCCTTCTTGGTGTTGATCACGACTCCGACGGTGACCGCCGTTCCCACCGAGAGCATGAGAGGTTCGTGGTGCTTGAGGGGCTCGATCTGCATCTCGCTGCTCACGCCCACCACCCGCTCCATCAGCGTGACCCTGAACCGCGCCTTCTCCCAAACGGGCGGCAACTTTCCGGGGTGGCCGGCAACCTGACCTGCGAGGGCGTCGCTCTTTGTCAACGCGGGGTCAAGCTTCGTCCCGATCCCAAGCAGCCCGCCAGGCGTTGCTTCTACCACCTTCTTCGAACCGGCATTGATGGTGGTGATCTTGGTCTCGATCGGCTCCCAGCGAATCCTGTTCTCGGCCTGGACCTGCCTCCCCGGCCTTATCTCGATATCCTCCCCCTCTTTTAACACTCCCCGTATCAGCGAGCCACCTATCACCCCGCCCTTGAGGTCGCGCCAGCTTGAGCCGGGCTTGTTGATGTCGAAGGACCGTGCGAGGAGCATCATGGGTTCTGCACCGGGATCACGGTCCGGGATGGGGATGGTCTGGTCGAGGGCCACGACGAGCGCCCCCATGTTGATCACCTTCTGTGCAGAGACCGGTATGATCGGTGCGTTCTCGGCGATCGTCCCCTTCACGAAGCTCTTGATCTGCTCGTAGTGCTTGACTGCCTCCTTCTGGGGGACCACGTCGATCTTGTTCTGGACGATCACGATCTTCTTTATCCCCACCAGTTCGAGCGCCATCAGGTGCTCTTTCGTCTGGGGCTGTGGACAGGTCTCGTTCGCCGCGATCACGAGCATCGCCCCGTCCATCAATGCAGACCCCGACAGCATCGTGGCCATCAGCGTCTCGTGGCCCGGTGCATCCACGAAGGAGACCGACCGGAACGGTACCGCCTTGCCGCCGCATACGGGGCACTCCGGCCTGGTGCCGAAGGCTTCTGCGCCTTCACAGCGTTCGCACCGGTAGAATGTGGCATCTGCATATCCCAGGCGGATGGAGATTCCCCGCTTGATCTCCTCGCTGTGCCGGTCTGTCCAGGACTCGGTGAGGCCATACACCAGGGTGGTCTTTCCATGGTCCACGTGCCCGACTACGCCGATATTCACGCTGGGAATTGTAACGTCATGCAATGCCGATCAAACCTCGCTGATCTATATAAGAACAATCCTACTTAATACCCTGCGAGCAGGGATTTTTTCGCGAAGGTGTGGTTTTTCTCCGGTCTGCAGAGTGGCCGGGGCGCAGCTCCTGCCGGGATGTGCCCAAAAGAAGACGGGATCAGGGGGTGCCCCTTTCCTCTTCCGGGAGGCGCACGCTCCGGTAGTATGGAGGATAGCGGAGTATGCCCGAATCCCGCAGAGGGTCACGCACGACGATCGACCCGTCTCTTCGGGCAGCCACGGTGATATACGAGTGATAAGTAACCCTTGCCATCTCCGGGTCATTGGAATGCCGGTCGAGGTACTCCGGCCTGACTCCATCGTACCTTGGAAATACCGCGATGCTCGTGCACTCCCGTGAAAGTCCGGCCGAGCATACCTCGTATGAGTCCTCCACCTCCCTGACAACCAGCCACTTCATGGGGTTGAAGGTGGGGATGGTGAGTCCCGGATGACGTGCCGCAACAAAGGCCTTCAGAATGACATGCGCCGCGACGAACACCCCGATAAAAGCCATGTAGGCATAGAGTGCGCCGGTGCCGGCGTATCCGGCGAAGTGCATCAGCAGGAAGCCCAGGCTCGTTCCAAACAGCACAAGGCTCGGGCCCGGGAATATACCGGCAGAATACTTCCTGGTGCTGGCGGGATACAGGAGGGGGATGCCGGGAAACGCGAGCGCATCGAGGGCAATGTGCGAGAGCGCACCCGCCCATGCGAGCGCCCAGGCCAAGACCAGGAACGTACCCCCCACATGCCCCTGGCCTGCCAGGCACAGCCATGCCTGGAACCCAGCCGCGACACCGAAGGCAATGGCTGCGGACCCGGGAATACTGTGGGTGAATCCCCCATGGGTGAAGACAAAGAGGCGCGGGTCACGGTCAGAGAGGAGCGACAGAAAGACATCTGAATCGGGGAGAACTGCCCCCAGCACCGCAAAGAG
>DUGV01000286.1 GCA_013331225.1 Methanolinea sp. | reverse complement strand
CGGAGGTAATCGTAGATCTCGGTGACCGTTCCCACCGTGCTCCTGGGGTTCTTGCTGGTGCTCTTCTGCTCGATGGAGATCGCGGGGGAGAGGCCGATGATGGCGTCCACGTCCGGCTTGTGCATCAGGCCCAGGAACTGGCGCGCATACGCGGAAAGTGACTCGACGTACCGGCGCTGCCCCTCGGCATAGATGGNNTAGATGGTGTCGAACGCGAGCGTCGACTTCCCCGAGCCCGAGAGGCCCGTGATGACGATGAACTTGTCGCGCGGCAGCTCAACAGTGATATTCTTGAGGTTGTGCTGGCGTGCGCCCTTGATGACGAGCTTCTTCATTCGTTCTGTCGCGTGTATGATGTGGATGTGTATCCATATAGGGGTGTCCGTTGGGGTAGGAGTGGGAAGTGGCAGGAGTATGCAGAACGATGAAAAAAGGTGCATGAACTGTGCGAACGCAGAAACGTCACATCCACTCCGTAGACTAATACGCCCCACGTGTGGGATTTCCCGGCCAGGACGTGAACTTATATACCGCCCGGCGACTCCATTATTGGACTGTGAAAGGAGACCCGACTGTTCCCGGGATTCCCTCAAAAATACCATCTCCTGCCAGGAAGAGACCAGCATGAAGAGCGTCTACATCATCGGGCACCGACAGCCGGATACCGACAGCGTGGCGAGCGTCATCGGGTATGCCGAGTTACTGAACCTGCGCGAACCGGGCCGTTATATCCCCGCGGTCTGCGGTCCCGTGAACAGAGAAGCCGGTTATGCCCTGAAAAAGTTCGGACTCGAGCCGCCGGTATACGTCGAGAGCATGGAACCCTGTGTTGGAGACATTCCCTCGTTCTATCTGCAGAGGGCATCTGCATCAATGCCGACCATCGACGTAGCAGCCATGATGGACGAGCAGGATGTCAGGAACATCCCGATCGTGGACGATGAGGGGCACCTGTTGGGGCTCGTATCGGAGCACGGCCTCGCAAAGGCGTACGTGACGCCGAAACTTGATACGCCACTCACCATCGGCCCTGTCCCCGTGGAGACCATCGCCCGGATACTTGAAGCCCGGGTCTGCAGCGCGGGTCCCGCTACCATCCACGGCAGGGTCTACATCGTCATCGACGCCCTCCACGTGGCCCTCTCCCGGCTGGCTTCAGATGATATCGCGATTGTGGGGGACAACGAGCCGACCCAGCTTGCACTTCTCTCTGCAGGCATTGCGGTACTTGTTGTCGCGGAGGGTGCGCCTGTGGGGGAGCGTGTGCTCGAAGCCGCAAGGAGAAAGGGGGCCACAATCCTCTCCACTCCTCTCGATGCGTTTTCAGTCGGCAGGATGCTCCACCTCTCGCTGCCCGCCGGGAAAGTGGTGGCAACCGACGTCCCCGTGATAAGGCTCGAAGATTCCCTCGCCTATGCCAGGAAGATGGTGACCGACTCCAAGTACCGCACTGCCTGCGTGGTGGACGAGAACCGGGCCCTGCTTGGGATGATCTCGAGGAACACGTTCCTTGACGATGTCCAGAAGCAGGTCATCCTCCTCGATCACAACGAGTATGCGCAGGCGGTCGAGGGAGTGGAGTCCGCGGAGATCCTCGAGGTGATCGACCACCACAGGCTCGGGGCCATCACTACGCTCAAGCCTGTCCGGTTCCAGAACGAGCCGGTGGGGTCGACCTCGACCATCATCACCCGCAAGTTCATGGAATCGGGAACAATTCCCTCACCAGGTACGGCGGGAATTCTCCTTGCAGGGATACTCTCCGATACACTCATCCTCAAAATGTCGACCACCACCCCCGAGGATGTGTCCGCGGTGGAATTCCTCTCCGGGGTGACAGGAATTGATGCGCAGCAGTTTGGAGCCGACCTCCTCCAGCAAGGGATAAACCTCGACAGCACGCCTCTTCATCAGCTCCTGTCGCAGGATGTCAAGAGATATACCCTCTTTGGGCGGGAGGTCATCATCGCCCAGGTGATGACGGCATCGCGGACGTATGCGGAGGAACACGGAAAGGCAATCCAGGCGGAACTGGAGAACCTCCGGAGGGGAAACTCCGTCGACCTGTACATGGTATTGTTCACCGACATCATCGGGAACCGAAGCGACCTCTTTGTGTCCGCGGATCACGCGACACTGAACGTACTTGGGTATGGGACGCAGCCGGTCATGCTTCCGGGCGTCATGTCGAGAAAGAAGGACTTTCTCCCGGTATTCGGGGGCAAGCTGCGGGACTTATAAAAGTGTGACTGGGTATTTTCATCCGGTCTCGTCTTCTTCTTCGACAATCTTCAGCTCCCATTCGTCTTCATCGAATGCGATGGTCCCGGCACCTTCGCACACCGGGCAGGGGATCCTTTCAGGTACCCCGTTGCAGGCATCGGGAGGGACTTCCTGATCGGAGCCCACCTCGTCCTCGGTGGGGATGTGGAAGTATTTCTTTACGGTGTGCGATTTCAGCGCTTCGCAGAGCCTGTGCTCCTCGTTCTGGACCTCGCCTGTTCCCTTGCAGTTGCGGCAGCGGAGGAGTATCATCTCACTGTTCAGGTATTCCTTATTCCAAATTCAATATTCTGATTTTATTAATTAAGATACGAATGGGAGAAAAAAAATGAAACTGAATGAACCCTTAATGTTCTCACACCTGCCCTGTGCCTGGGTATGAGGCCAGAATCCTGAACACCAAAAGGGAGGAGGAATGAGAAACCGAGTGAATTCAATGTGTGCGAAAATCAGAAAAATTGTGATAGACCTCCTTGCTATCTGGATATCCACTCATGATAGTCCCATTCAAGACCAACTAAAGGAAAAATATCCAAAGGTCAATTATTTATGCATACAGGCGAGATAGTTATAGCCAGGTTGTCCCGGTAGGGTAGTGGATATCCTAGAAGCCTGCGGAGCTTTTGACCCGGGTTCAAGTCCCGGCCGGGGCGTATCATTTTTTAGGGGGAGGAACGCAACCTCCCCTTTTCATTCTCTCAATTCCTTCCCATGACATGCCCTCATGGTTGACCCCGAAGCCCTGAACAATCGCCTGATAAACGGAGGATGTGCCTTCTCCCGTTGCCTCTACCAGAAATTACAAATATTCCTTCCATGTGACTTCTGCCATATCAATGTGGTGACCTGACTATGAGCGAAGAGCAGAAGCCCGTGTTGATCAGGGAAAAGATGGAGGTATGCGAGCTCGACCGTGTCCGCCTTTCCCTGATGAACCCCCAGCTGATCGAGCAGAAGAAGGAGGAACGGACGTTTGATGCAGCGGCAAAACCGTACCTCGAGCTGACGATGAAAGACGGAATCGAGACGGTCTGGGACCGCTTCGAGATGCAACAGCCGCCATGCAAGCATTGCGAAACAGGCCTCTCCTGTTCACGCTGCGCGATGGGGCCATGCCGGATCATCCCTGAGCGGAACCGCGTCCGGGGCGTCTGCGGGGCAGATGCCGATCTGATTGTTGCCCGGAACCTGCTCGACATGTGTGCAACCGGGGCTGCACACTCCGATCACGGCCGCGAGATCGTGCTGACCCTCTATGGCATCGGGAAGGGGACTGTGAAGGACTATGTCGTCTCGGACCGGGAGAAACTGATCAGGATTGCCGGTGAGTTCGGGGTGGACACAAAGGGCGGGAACGAGAAGAAGATCGCCGCCGCCCTGGGATCTGCAATGCTCGAGGAATACGGGTCCGTGAAGGACTCAATCCAGTTCGCGAAGCGGGCACCCTCGTCTACGCAGGAGATCTGGGCAAAAGCGGGCATCTCCCCACGCGGCATCGACCGGGAGGTGGTGGACTCGATGCACCGCGTCCACATGGGGGTGGGGGCCGATTACCAGAACATCCTCCTGCAGGGCCTGCGGACATCGCTTTCTGATGGCTGGGGCGGCTCGATGATGGCCACCGAGATCTCGGACGTCCTGTTCGGCACCCCTGTCCCGAACGAATCGCTCGTCAACCTCGGGGTCGTCAAAAAGGACCATGTGAACATCTCGCTCCACGGCCACAACCCCATGCTCTCCGAGATGGTGGTGAAGGCAGCGAAAGATCCCGGTATCCTGGCGCTTGCGAAGAAGGTTGGGGCAAAAGGGATCAACCTTGTCGGCCTGTGCTGCACGGGGAACGAGCTCCTGATGAGAAAGGGCATCCCGAACGCGGGAAATCACTTCAACCAGGAGCTGCTGATCGCGACCGGCGCGCTTGAGGCGATGGTGGTGGACTACCAGTGCATCTTCCCCTCGCTTCCCCGTACAGCGAGCTGCTATCACACGCACATCATCTCGACAAGCCACAAGTCGAAGATACCGGGTTCCTACTACTTCGGGTTCGAACCGGAGAACGCGTATGCCACCGCAAAAGCCATAGTGAAGATGGCCGTTGAGAATTTCCAGAACAGGAACCCTGATCGGGTCTTCATCCCTGTGGAGCCCGTGAAAGTGACCACCGGCTTCTCGGTCGAGGCCATCAGGGCAGCGCTCGGCGGCACGTTCAAGCCGCTGATCGACCAGATCGCGAGCGGCAGCATCCGGGGCGCGGTGGGGATAGTCGGGTGCAACAACCCCAAGGTGAAGCATGACTACGGCCATGTCACGCTCGGCAAGGAGCTGATCAGGCGGGATATCCTCTGCGTTGAGACGGGGTGTGCGGCAATCGCGTCCGGGAAGGCGGGGCTGCTCCAGCCGTCTGCCTCTGCTCTCGCTGGTCCAGGTCTCAAATCAGTCTGCGAATCGCTCGGGATACCCCCGGTTCTTCACATGGGCTCATGCGTAGATTGCTCCCGCATCCTGCACCTCGCGGCCGAGCTTGGGAACGCCCTGAATGTCGGGATCCACAAGCTCCCCCTCGCCGGCGCAGCACCCGAGTGGTACTCCCAGAAAGCGGTTTCAATCGGCTCCTACTTCGTAGCATCGGGAGTGTTCACGGTGCTTGGCGTCATGCCGAAGATCGCGGGGAGCCCGCCAGTGGTCTCCCTCCTCACCGAAGGGTTGAAAGGGGCGGTGAACGCCTCGTTCGCAGTCGAGCCAGATCCCCTGAAAGCCGCGGACCTCATTGCAGACCACATAGAGCGGAAGCGGACTGAACTGGGGATCTGAACATCTTTCCTTTTTTCCCATCATGAACAACAGGAAGATTCGGGTAGTCGTCGCCGGGAAGGGCGGGGTGGGCAAGACCACCCTCACCGCCCTCCTGGCGCACGCGTTTTCGCGGCGGGGGATGCGCGTCCTGGCAGTCGACGGGGACCCCCAGGCAAACCTCGCCGCAACGCTCGGGATACCTGCCTTGCATCCGATCACGCCCCTCTCGGAGCAGAAGGCTTACATCCAGGAGAAGATCGGGGGAGTCCCCGGGCGCGGGGGGTTCATGGTCCTCAACCCCGATATTGCGGATGTTGCCGACCGGTTCGCGGTCCCTGCTGGTGAGCGCATCCGCCTTCTGGTGATGGGAGGCGTCCGAAATGCGGGTTCCGGTTGTCTCTGCCCTGAGTACACGCTCATCTCCACCATCCTTGCCAGCACAGGGTGCCTCCCCGACGAGGTGATCCTCCTCGACACCCCCGCGGGGCTCGAGCATTTCGGGCGGGCGGTCGCCCAGGGGTTCAATTGTGCACTCATCGTGACCGATGCGTCCTACAACGCACGGTCGGTCGCTCGGGATCTCTCCAGGCTGGCCCGCCAGTGCGGCATCAGGGACGTGATCCTTGTCTTCAATCGCATGCACTCCGGATCGGATTTGAAAGAGATCGCGGAGGAGATGGAAGGACTCTTCCTTGATATCAGGTCCATGCCGCATGATCCCTGCTTACCACGGTGCGAACCATCGGTGGTTCCTGTTGTGGAGGGAGAATGCCCGGTCATGAAGAGGGTCAATTCCCTGGCGGAGTTCATCCTTTCACGCGACTGACCTGAATTTGCGTCACGGAGAAAAAAAGCCCCTGTGAAGACCGTATCTCCGTGCCGCCGTAATTGCTTCGAAGTATTCCCTCGAGGTGATCCCCTGCATGAGTTCGCGGTGGTGAGGATGGTGTATATCCCCCACAATCCGCCCGCAGGGGCGATACTGGTTCATCACGTTCATGTATGCGCCCCTCGAGACATTCCCGGCAATGAACCGGAACACCTCCTCGCTTCCCGCAAGGTTTTCGGGGAGGACTAGGTGGCGGATGAGGAGTCCTTTTACCGCGATCCCGTCCTCCACGACGAGGTCGCCCACCTGGCGCTGCATCTCGAGGATGGCATCCTTCATGATCCCGACATATCCCGGCGCATCAGAGAGCGAGAGTGCCAACTTGTCACTCCCGTATTTGGCGTCGGGCATGTAGATGTCGAATACTCCGTCAAGAATCTTCAGCGTCTCAACAGAGTCGTACGTTCCCGTGTTGTATACAAGGGGAATATCCAGCCCCATCCCGGCCGCGATACGCACCGCTTCAAGGATCTGCGGCACGAAGTGGGTCGGGGAGACGAAGTTGATGTTGTGGCACCCCTGCTTGCAGAGTTCCATCATCATCCCTGCAAGTTCCCCGCAGCTGACCTCTCTCCCGCAGTATTCCTGGCTGATGGCGTAGTTCTGGCAGAATACGCACCGCATGTTGCATCCTGCCAGGAAGATAGTGCCGGAACCGTGCCTCCCCACGAGAGGGGGCTCCTCTCCAAAATGGGGCCCATACGAGGAGACTACGGGGAGGCGCCCGCTCCTGCAGTACCCCGCTTCATCATTGAGCCGGTCGATGCCGCATTCGCGGGGGCAGACTCTGCAGGACGAGAGCAGGGCAACAGCAGCGTCCACCCGCCGTTCGAGTTCGCCCGTCTCCAGAAGTCGCAGATACGAGGGCCTGTGCATAGGAGTTCCCCACCTGTCACCACACGGCGTGTGTTACCAGTTCGTGTCCCTCACAATATATCAGCCATTCGCTGCATTATCCTCCATTGCCGCAGGAATTTGCCAAAAAGAATATGGGGAGTGAGGCACATTGGAGTATTGACGGCTATTCCAAGCTGTAGTGCAACACAATAAAGAGGTGAATCTGACAATGGTAAAACTCACACCCGACATGAAAGAGACCTTTTCCAAGGTGAATCTCTTCCCCGTGGCAACCGCATCCAAAAACGGTGTCCCGAATGTTGCCCCCATCGCATTCGTGATCATGATGGACGATGAGACGCTCTGGCTGGCGGATAATTTCATGAATAAAACCCTTGCCAACGTGAAAGAGAACCCACAGGCAGCAATTTTTGTGTACGATTCCTACCTGAAGAGGTGCTTCCAGATCAAGGGATCAATCGCAGTGAAGACATCGGGCCCGGATTACGAGAAGATGAAAAATATGGTCCACGAGAAGAAACCGGGGCTTCCTGCAAAATCACTCCTGGTGATGAAGGTCACCGAGGTCTTCGAGTGCAACCCCGG
>DUGV01000043.1 GCA_013331225.1 Methanolinea sp. | reverse complement strand
CGATGCAGTCGCCGAGCATGTAGGCGAGGCAGCGGGTGTGGTCGACGATTGCATACACCTTCTCGATTGGGGTGATCATCTTGTCCAGCCGCTCGATCGGGACGTCAATCGCGGTGGCGACCTTCTTCCGGAGCTGGTAAAGGTTGGTCCCCGAGATATCCATGACTCCTGCGAATTTTGCGTTCAGGGAGAGGATCTTGGTGTACTCCTTGTCCTCGAGCGCATGGGCGAGGCCGGCGGCCTCCATCACCCTGCTGACCATCTCGGGGAAGACGGCATCATATATGGTGGGTGAGCCGCGGGACGCCCATACGAACCGTTCCAGGCCGTATCCCGTATCCACGATCCAGTTGGACATGGGATAATACATCTCCCCTGCAAGGTCGATCCCGGGCTTGCCGGTCTTCTGCCGCCCCAGGTTCATGAAGACAAGCGTCGCCACCTCGAGGCCGCCGATCAGCACTTCCAGGCTTGGGCCGGCGTTGCCGCCACCGATCCAGGGGTGCTCTTTATAGGTCACGCGAGAGAGGTCCCCGCCGATGGACGAGATGAACTGCTCGCAGAGTTCCAGGGTTCGTTCCTTCCAGTATATCTCCTCAACATCGGAGTTGAATGCGTGGTGGGCCATCATCTCGAAGAGCGTGAGGTGCCGGCCTGACCGGCCTACGGAATCAAGGTCGTTCAACCTGATGCAGGGTTGCGATATGGTCAGCGGGTTTGCGGGAGGGGGGACGACGCCTCCTGTCACCCAGGGCTGGAAATCGGCTATCGATGCGATGGTGAGATAAATATCATCCCTCCACCGTGCCGCGACAGGGTAGCGGTTGATTCTGGTGTGGCCGTTCTTTTCGAAGAATGAGAGGTATGCCTCCCGCATCTCGTCCACAGTATGGCGCCTGAAAATCGGGGCACCGATAAAATTGTAGGTCTCACAGGGAGCATCGCCGCAGATCTCGGTATCCGGATTCCTTGTCCAGAAGGCAGATCCGCACTTCTTGCATATCTTCCGCGTGAGTCCGTGGGTCTTAAAATATTCGAGCTGGTATTCCTCTTCGAGCATAAAACCCTCGTGTTCTCAATTTATTCGGTTTTTCACGATAAAAATTGTTGGATTCCGCTGCTTCATATACCCCAGGTGTCCTGGTACCACTCTTCGCGCTCTGCATAACCCCCGCATATACTTGCAAGGCGGGCCGCAAGGAGGTGCCAGCAGCATTTTCCGCGGAATACAAAGTCCCTGCAGGTACAGAAATCCTCTTCCACCACGTAACTCTGCGACGTGCCTGCGACGACCACGAAATCGAGGTACTTCCTGACCATCCCGTTCTTCAAGGCATGGAGGGCTTTCTGTCCGCGGTCTCCGTATATACGGACGAATTTGTCGGAGAGCCGGGGGGTGAGGACGCCCTCCTTTTTCAGCAGGCGCCAGAACTCTTCGGGATCCATGTATGGAGAAGCGGGGGATCTTCAATGTATGCCCAGCCCATCTTCTGAGCGAGTGCTTTCATGGCGGGGGCTTCCAGTGCATAATGCGTTGCTTCCACGAGAGGAATGGGAGAGCCCCTGGCCACCGAGTGCCGCAACTCTGCCGAGAGGAGGGAATCTGCACTTTCCTCTGCCGCCTCTGCGATAAGATCCGGGGAGAAGCCTGACCCTCCCACCACCGCGAGCATACCCGGGAGTCGCGGGCTCCCCCATGCCCGCAGCGGGCAGCAGAGCCGGTCGGCGATCTCCTGGAGGCCCAGCCTGCACTCTCCCACCACTCCGAGTGAGAGGGGCCGTGCATCTTTTAGATCAAGGAGACCTGCCAGGATGTCGTTGACCCCGCCTGGGGCATGGTCGTAATTCGTGTGCAGTACGTAGATGTTCATTCCCGAGGCAACGGCTCTTCGCAGGAGTGCGGCGATTGAGCCCCGGAACGCTGTGACAGGGGTCCATAGGGGCGTGTGGTGCACGACAAGCATATCAGCGCCCTCTGATACGGCCTTGCCGACGGTTGCAATCGTCGCGTCCAGCGCACAGCAGATGTGATCCAGGTTTTCCACACCCTCCACAACAAGCCCGATCTTCCCGTCATCCCATTCCTCCGCAAGATCAGGGGGTGCCAGTGCTTCCATGATGCGGGTGAACTCCCCGATATCCATGGCAGGTATATCGGTGTTCAGGCTTATTAAGAGTATATTACTATTGGTAATACGAAACATCTTTAAATATTCTTTATCGAATATTATTGTATGAAGAAGACCATCCATCAGATAAATGAACGGATTCGTGACGGGAATGCCCGGGTGGTCACCGCCGAGGAGATGCCTGCCATTGTTGCCGAACTCGGCGAGGAAGGCGCCCTTGCAGAGGTGGATGTGGTGACCACCGGCACGTTCGGGGCCATGTGCTCCTCCGGAGGGTTCTTCAACTTCGGCCACGCGGATCCCCCGATACGGATGGAGCGGGTCTGGTTAAACGATGTAGAGGCGTACGCGGGGCTCGCAGCAGTCGACGCGTATATCGGGGCGACCCAGCAGTCCACCACAAGAGAAGACCAGTACGGGGGCGCCCACGTCATCGAGGATTTCATCGCAGGAAAATCCGTGGAGCTGCGGGCGATCTCCCGCGGCACGGACTGCTATCCCCGGAGGACCATCACCACCGATCTCCTCCTCGAGAACCTCAATCAGGCGATCATGTGCAATCCCCGGAACGGCTACCAGCGGTACAATGCAGCCAGCAACTCGACCGAGAGGGTCCTGCACACCTACATGGGGATGCTCCTCCCCTCGTTTGGCAACGTGACCTACTCGGGCGCAGGTCTCCTCAACCCCATCTCAAACGATCCCGGGTTCCGGTTCATAGGGTCGGGAGTCCCCTGTTTCCTCGGCGGGGCCGAAGGGATGGTTATCGGCGAAGGGACCCAGGCCTCTCCCGCCGCGGGTTTTGGGACCCTGATGGTCACCGGCGACATGAAAAAGATGAACACGGAGTACATCCGGGCCGCAACGATGCATGGATACGGAGTGACCATGTACGTGGGGCTCGGCATTCCTATTCCCGTGCTCGATGTCGAGACGGTGAGGAGCACTGCGGTTAAGGACGAGGACATATGGGTGGATATCATTGATTATGGGGTCCCTGCGAGGGACCGCCCGACTATCGGGAAGGTGAACTACGCCATGCTGAAAGCCGGGCACCTTGAGATCAACGGCGAGGAGGTGCGGACATCCTCGCTCTCGAGCCTCCGCAGGGCGCGAAGGGTTGCAGAAGAGCTGAAAGGGTGGATCGAGTCCGGAAAGATGGCAGTCTGCCTCCCGACCCGGCGGATCGATCCGGGCCGAAGAGCCGCCCCGATGCGGGAGACTGTCCAGGGGCCGAGGGTGCTTGAGATCATGGACAGGCGGGTGATCACCATATCCGAGAATGAACCCATCAGGGACGCTGCACGGAAACTCCTGAAAGGGGAGACCAACCACCTCCCGGTGATCAACGGGGAGGGGGTGCTGGTGGGGATCGTCACCACTTACGATGTCTCGAAAGCAGTGGTGAACCCCGCGAAGATCTCTCATGTAAAGGATATCATGCGCCGGAAAGTGGTCACCACCACGGCAGACGAGCCGGTGGACATCGCGGTCAGGAAGCTCGAGAAGCATAATATCAGCGCACTCCCGGTGGTCGACAGAGAGTACCGGGTGGTGGGGATGCTCACTGCAATGGACCTTGGCAAGCTCTTCGGCGGGAGGTGGCTGAAATGAAGCTCCTGGTCACCTTCTCGAGAAAGGAAGGAAAGAAACCCATCATTGCCCAGGTAGTGCGCGATACAGGGGTGCTGGTGAACGTGGAACGGGCCCTCATCGATTCATCGGAGGGAGAGGCGCTCATCGATATCCCTGATGAGTCCTGCAGGATTGTAAAAGACAAGCTGGCAGATCTCGGCGCCTCGGTGCGCATCCTCGAGGAGGAGATAAGTCTCGACGAGACCGAGTGCGTGGACTGCGGCGCCTGCATCAGCATCTGTCCCCAGGAGGTCTTCTCATTTGACGAGGAGTTCCGGCTCCGGATGGATGCGAAACGCTGCGTCCTCTGCGGCAGGTGCATTGAGATATGCCCCCACGGGGCTCTCTCGCGCCGGGTAGATATCTGATGAGGGTCGGCCGGAGACATCGGCTTTCTCTTGATAACTCTCAACCATTTTCATGTGGTATGCGCGTTTTTTGCGGGCGAACCCCAGTTTTTTTCCGGTTGGCACCTTTGGCCTGTAAACCTCTCCTCATCGATTCAGTTTCCGGCGGGCATCGTTGAGCGTCGGGAACTGTGCGTCTCCCGGAGAGGTCTCGATAATATCCACGAGTTCATCAAGCGAGAGGTGGACATACCCCACCATCTCCGCGCTGACGTTCACCCTCCTGCCCGGCATGTTCAGGAACGGGTATTCTCCCGGTTGGTTGTTGTGCAGGTGTCCGTGAACCACGAACCCAGGATAATCCGGTGGTGCCTCCGCGGGATCGTGCACCATCAGGAAGCGCCGGCTCCTCCAGGTGACCTCCATGCTCCCGCTGGCGTGTCCAAGCCCCGAATCGTGGTTTCCAGCCACGATATGGACATCCCCTGCCAGGAGGGACAGGTAGCGTGCAGCAGGTCCTGCGTTCCGCCCATATGCGAGGTCGCCCAGGAAGTAGACCGTGTCGGTGGGCCTCACGCGGAAGTTCCAGTTCTGGATGAGCACCGAGTCCATGGTTGCGGCGTCTGGGAAGGGCCGGGAGGTGTAAGTGATGATATTGGCGTGACCCAGGTGCAGGTCTGAGATGACAAACGCAGTGTCTTCCTCGCTGAAAGAAGGGTGGTCAATCTGGTACCCGCTCTTTTGCCGGAACGATTCGAGGGTCTTTTCCCACCTGTCCTCACTGAACGCGGCCGGGCGGCCGATCCACGTGCCCGTGGGAAAATCAAATGCATCCATGAGCGTCCCCTTCCTGATGACCTCGAGGCGAAACAAGTCCAGGGTCGTCCCCGCCATGCAGCGCATGCCTTCGGCATTTCTTCTCCCGGGTGGCAGAGTGTCCAGGAATTCGACGATCTCTTCTGCCTTCCTGCGGCGCAACCCAAACCCTGTGCTCACGTGAAATATCCGCTGTCCTGCGATCTGGTCGATCCAGGTGCAGGTCCGGGTGTGGGGAAGGAGAGAGTCCCGGACAGCGGCGGCGAGAAGGGCCAGGGGGTCGCCCGGGGCCGCCCTGATGACCGCAGCATATCCCTTTCGTCCCCGGAGTACCAGTGCACCCCCGAGCATGGCGGAAAAGGAGGAGAAGCCGGGTGAACGCAGAAGTGGATCTTCGAGGAGCACCCGGATGTCGCAGCCTTTGTCCAGGGTAAATGGCCCAAAGAGCGTGATGTGGGGGGCATGGCGTTCTGGGGGGAGAAGTCCGAATATTGTTGCCAGGCGCGCCATGCACTCCCTGGTCCACTGGCTGCCGACCTGCACGGTCACCAGGTATACGGGAGGGGAGTAGTGACCGGTCCTCCGCCTTCGGTGGCCGGCCGGTCTCTGGTGCGGCATTCTATTTCCAGAAGATCGCTTGATATATGCGTATAAATAGATGCTGACAGCGTATCGGGTGATCCGAGCCCTTTTTTCTCTCCCAGGAGAATTACTCTCATCTATGATCAGGCGGCGGTTCCATTTCCGCGAGACGATCGCCACCATCCTTGCAGAAGAGGAGAGCCACGTCCAGGCAGCCCGCGAGGGGTTGATGCAGGCAAGGCAGGAGCTCGAGCATTATATCGCATTCGATCCTTTCTTCAGGACCACGATGGAGCCCTATGAAGCGGTATCAGACAGCACTGTCGTGAAAAGAATGGCCGCCGCGGGAGCTTCTGCCGGAGTCGGCCCAATGGCTGCGGTGGCAGGCGCAATCGCGTGGGCAGGCGTGGAGTCGATGGCGAGGACCGGGGCTGAATTCGCCGTGATCGACAATGGCGGGGACATCGCCCTCCTCTCTGATCGCGTCCTTCTTGTGGGGGTCCACGCCGGCCGGTCACCCCACAGCGACCGCTTCGCGTTCCAGGTAACTCCCCGCGCAGAGGTTCTCGGGATCTGTACTTCTTCTGCCACAGTCGGGCATTCACTCTCCCTCGGAATAGCCGATGCAGTCACCGTCTTCTCCCGAGATCCCGGCCTTGCGGATGCCTGGGCCACCGCGATATGCAATGCAATTAGCCCGGATGACACCAGCATCATCGACAAGGTGCCATGGGGGGAGGTTGAGGGAGTCTTCGTGGTGGCAGGGGAATGGGCCTCATCGTTTGGCAGCCTTCCGCACATGGTCAGGGCAAGAGTGGACCACGACCTTGTCACAGGTGGTCCATGGTGAGGATCAAAAAGACTACATGGTTCGCTAAGAAGATTTACGCGTGCAGGTGCGCGAAAGCGTGGAGGTGTGAATCCTTGGGAAGACCCCACCGTGCACACAATTTCCGGCGGGTATGATGGGGGTGAATGGAAGGCGCAATGGACAGGACCATTCTCGTCGTTGACGATAACCGCAGGCTCGTTGATCTCCTCCGGACCATCCTCGAGATGGAGGGGTACATCGTCCATGCAGCCTATAGTGGCGACGAGTGCCTCGCATACCTCGACAGAGAAAGGCCAGGCCTCATTCTCCTTGACATCGTCATGTCTCCCATGGACGGCTGGACGGTTCTCGAGCGCATACGGGAGAGACCTGGCACGGGAAAGACCCGGGTGATCATGCTGACCGCCAGGCATCCCACGAGAAAGGAAGCAGAGAAGTATGCCGCGCTTATTGATGGGTACATACTCAAGCCCTTCGATGTGCGCAACCTCCTGGAGAGTATCCGTCGTGCCTTTGCAGAACAGGAACGCCTTGAAGGCGTCATCAGGAGCGCGCACGAGAAGGGCACCAAGCGAAGTTTCCTTGCGGAATACTGCAGGCTCTCGCGTATTGTGAATGCGCAGGAGGCATTGAGAGCCCTCCTCTCGCCGGGACCCGGCCAGGGAGAGGGGGAAGAGGAGAGCGATGAAGCCAGGAAACTTGCGACGATGAAGCAAATCATCCAGCAGGTGGTCGGGATACCGGGTTTGGATGAATAACGATCTGCCTGCCAAGGTAACAGGCCATGGATCTGTTTTCAGTGGGGCCGCGAAAAGGCCCGCCATCCATGCACGATCCTAGAGCGAGGCATCAATAAACGCAAGCGCCCTCCGGTATGCATCCCTGCCGCGGTAATTGACCAGGACCTGGTCGCCGTCACTGACGCTCATCACCGGTTGGTCGTCCTCGACCCGGAAGATGACCTCGAGAAGTTCGAGTTCCGCGATCATCACGCCCTGCACCAGCGCAGATGCGGGCTGGAGGATCAGCCGCTCCTTCTCCAGCTCACCCGGGGCCTCCCGGAAATAGTAGTAGTAGACCTGGTATGCGTTCAGAAAGTCGGATACAAGCAGCTCCCGGCGGACTGCTGGGTCGACGGTGTCGAGTTCCCTGGCTAAAAGCGCCTCGTCCTCGTCCGCCTTCTCGAGGAGGTGCTCAGCGATTCCCGCAAGTTCCCCATAAGAGGGGACCTTCTCCCGATCTTGCATATCAAGGGATGGAGCGGCGGCTCCTTATAGATAGTGAATCTCAATCTTTGTAAGGTTCCATGGATGAGAGCCGAAAGATGGGCCAGCATGTCATTCCCGGATGCGGGCACTGTAGAGGTGAGGGTTTCCCACGCCCTCAAAAGCGCGATGGCCGCGTATTCCTCCACGAGCATTATCTCCTCTTTTTTCCATACCTTACGCTACGCGACAGCACATGAGAGAAGAAGAGCTGGACTGGCAGGTATATCACCTGCTGATGGATGATGCGGGCAGGGACGAGGATGCGCTTGCCGCGCTTCTGCATTGCACGCCGGGAGAGGTGCACACATCCATCGGGCGGCTGGAGAAGGCCATGCTCCTCGAATGCACGCCGGGAGGGGTCCGTGTGCTCTCTGTACAGGAGATGGCACTGCGGTGCCAGGCCCGCTACGACCGGAGTTGTCCATTCTCGATTAAGGGCGGAGTGATCCGCTTGAAAGGCGGAAGTGACGAAAAAGATGACTGAAATATTCGTCCTCCGGATTGGACACCGGCCCGAGCGCGACCAGAGGGTGACCACCCATGTCGGGCTCACTGCGCGGGCGCTCGGGGCCCGGGGGATGTACCTTGCCGCGAGGGATTCCGGGGTGGTCACAAGCATCCGCGACGTGGTCTCCCGGTGGGGTGGTGATTTTCTCGTGCAGGACCAGGTCTCCTGGAAGAAGTGCATCCGGGACTGGAAGGCTGCCGGGGGCATTGTCGTGCACCTCACGATGTACGGCGAGGGGATCAGGAGCCACGAAGAGGCGTTGCAGAGGTGCCACCGAATCCTCGTGGTAGTGGGGGCAGAGAAGGTTCCGGGGGAGGTATATGGCCTGGCCGATTACAATATCTCGGTGACCGGGCAGCCCCACTCGGAGATAGCGGGCCTCGCGGTCTTCCTCGACCGTTTCTTCAAGGGAACCGAACTGGAGAGGGAGTTTCCCGGGGCAAAGATACGGGTGGTCCCTTCACCCGAAGGGAAGATCACCGAGGAGCAATGAAGGGCGCAGTGCTCGTCTGCGGATTTGCGACCCGGCACGTGGCCAGGTCCGCCCATGCCGCCGGATACACTGTCTACGCAGTGGACCACTTCTGCGACCAGGACCTCTCCTGGTATACGGCCGACCGAGAGCGGTTCGAAAACCTGTCAGACCTTCCCGGCGCCGTTGAGAATATCTGCAGCCGGCATCGCGTGGACTGGCTGGTTCCCACTTCGGGCGCAGAGACGCTCCCCGGGCAGATCCCCGTGCTCGGGACGCCTCCCGGGCGGGCAGCCCGGTTCATGGACAAGCTGCTCACCCAGGAATTCTTCGAGTCCCTTCAGGTCCCTGTCCCAAAAATACTCGGGCCGGGCTGCTACCCTGCCATGGTCAAGCCGAGAGCAGGGTCTGGCGGCTGGCGCAACATGGTGGTCCACAGCGATGCGGAACTTGCATGCTGGCTTGAGACCTTCGAGTGCCCGCCCTATCTTTCCCAGGAGGTTGTAACAGGTACCCCTGCATCAGTCTGCTGCGTGGCGGACGGGAAGGGCAACGCGCGGGCAATTGCCGCAAACTACCAGATCCTCAGGGAAAAAGCCGGAGCACAATTCGGGTTCTCCGGCTCGGTCACTCCTCTCGTTCACCCGCAGGCACAGCAAATGGCCGAGATGGCAGAGAAGATTGCATCGGCCTCTGGGTGTACAGGCACTTTCGGCATCGACTTTGTCATAGGAGATGAGCCCTGGGCAATTGAGGTGAATCCCCGGTTCCAGGCTACGCTTGATACTGTCGAGGCCGCAACAGGGCTGAACCTCTTTTCGGCCCATGTGCGTGCCTGCCAGGGAGAGATCCCTCCCGGCCGGCCTTCGCCTGTCGGGTTTGCGGTGCGCCGCATCCTCTTTGCGGACAGGGACATGGTAGTGAGGAATGACCTCTCTTTTCTCGCACCTGCAGTGGCAGACATTCCCTGGCCCGGCAGTTTCTTCGAAGAGGGGCATGCGGTGATCAGCGTCTATGGGTGGGGCAGGAATGGAGAAGCAGCCATGAAACTGCTGGATACACATATGAAGAGGGTCCGACAATATATGGGTTGATTGCCCTATGGAAGAGATCCTCGCAAATACCCCGATACGTGCATACCTCGCCCGGCTGATAGGAGAGGAGGGCATCTCTCTCCTGGAGAGCTTCCCGAGGGAAGGCGAGCATTCCGATGAGGAACTGGCCGCGCAGACCGGGATCAACCTCAACTCGGTCAGGCACACCCTCTATACCCTTTACGAGAAGCGGCTCGCCGAGTACCGCAGGATCAAGAATAACGAAACGGGATGGCTCACTTACCTCTGGCACCTCCGTATTGACAGGGTTTATGACGTGATCGCCGAGGACATGGAAGCGATACTTGAGAAGCTGGAGGCCAGGGAGAAGTTCGAGGAGGAGAACGATTTCTACATCTGCAAGTCGTGCGGGTTCATGTTCACCTTCAGCCAGGCGATGGACTGCCAGTTCCAGTGCCCCTCATGCGAAACGGGACTGGAACACTTTGACAACGAGATCCTCCTCCGTGCATTGAAGAGGCGGATCAGGAGCATGAAAGAGTCGCTCGGTCATGCCTGATTCGGAGGGGCACTGGGAGGCTCTCCTGAGATCGTCCGGCTGCAGTAAGAGGGTGATCGCACACTGCAGATCTGTCCGTGACCTGGCAATCGAGTACCTGCACGATGATATCATGGACCGGGAAGTCCTTGAAGCGGGCGCCCTCCTCCACGACATTGGGAGAGGGATCACCCATGGCCTGCCCCATGCGCAGGCCGGAGCAGATCTCTGCCGCAGGCGTGGGGTGCCGGAAGAAGTTGCGAGGGTGGTTGAGCGCCACATTGGTGCAGGCCTCACCGCGGACGAGTGCACACTTCTCGGGCTCCTTCCCATCGACTGCATGCCGCGCACCCTGGAGGAGCGGGTAGTCGCACATGCGGACAACAGGGTTGCCGGACCCCGCCGCATCTGCCTCGATGAGAGGCTGTTGCACGCAATCCATCTCCAGAAGAGGCAGAAACAACGTCTCTACCGTCTCTGGCAGGAGATGGAGATGTTCAGGCAGACCCCTGGAACGTGATC
>DUGV01000222.1 GCA_013331225.1 Methanolinea sp. | reverse complement strand
TGGTGGTCTTCGGGATGGGTCTCCTGAACGGTGCCAAGATGTCATCGTCGAAGGGGAACGTCTTCCTCCTCGAGGATGCAGTCAAGGAGTTCGGTGCGGACACTGTCCGCATGTTCCTCGTGGGGAGTGCCGAACCATGGCAGGACTTCGACTGGCGCAATGAGCTGGTCAATTCTACCAAAAAACAGATTGAGCGGTTCTGGAACATGGTGCAGGAGAGTCTTTCTGCAGGAGGAGACGAGACCGATGTGGACCGCTGGCTCATCTCCCGGCTCCAGCAGCACATCGAGAAGACAACGGAAGCACTTGAGCGCTTCCAGACCCGCCAGGCCCTCCAGGAAGCATTCTATGCCATCGACTCTGACCTGAAATGGTACAGGAGACGCCTGCCGACAGGGGTTGAGGGTGGCTGTGCATTCAGGGAACTCGGCCCGATCTGGGTCAGGCTCCTGGCACCAATCATCCCGTTCACCTGCGAGAGGTTATGGACAGATACGGGCGGAGACGGGCTTGTCTCGTTTGCACCCTGGCCGGTCGCCAATTCGAAAAAGACAGATCCCGACCTTGAAATGGCAGAGGAGCTTCTCCTGCGCACGCTCGAGGACATCGAGTCGATCCGAAAGGTCCTCCAGATCACTCCTTCCTCTCTTACTCTCTGTGTTGCTCCTTCATGGAAGAGGGCGATCTTCTCAACCGTGGCAGCCGCATCAGACAGGAACGCAGTGATAAAAGAGATTATGAAGGACGAGAATATGCGAAAACGCGGGAAGGAAGCTACGGAGACGACCAGGCAGTGTGTCACGCTGGTCCATCGCCTGCCTCCTGCATTCGTCGAGCAATACCTGAAAGGAGGTATCAACGAGATGGAGATCTTCCAGAACGCAAGAGAGTTCCTCGAAAGGGAATGTGCCATGCCGGTACATGTCGTGGATGCGGGGGAGTGCGGGCACCCCAGGGCTGCTGCAGCCCTCCCCCTGAAACCTGCGATCGTCATGGAGTGAAGCCTATTCGGGCTCCACGCTTTTCGCCTTTTTCACACGATCTTTCGTGGAATACCCTGTCACCTCATCGAGGTATTTTCGAAAGCGCCGGTTGGTGTCGAGAATGACCTCGTCTGATGCAGTGGTATCCGATTTGGTATCCACTACAAGGGTCTTTTTCTCCTTCCCGGTCGAGACGTCCAGGACTTTCAGGGCCCCGTACGTGATCTGGTAATGATCACCCACCTTTTTTGGTTCAACATTAAAGCAGTCCTTGAGCTTGGCCCCCATGGTTGTCTGGAGATCCTTCGTATACCCTCGTTTCACAGGATATTCTTGCATAATACTTTTTTAGGTGGATGGAATATGTTAAGCTAATGTCGCCTGATCCAACCACAGATATCAAGATCTTCTCGCGACCACTGTCCGGTCCCGGATCATCTGTCCTTATGGGATTTCCGGGGAGCGGCCTTGTGGGGAGCATCGCGCTCCAGTACATGGTGGACCAGCTGGAGTTCGAGCAGATCGGGAGTATCAACAGCAAATATTTCCCTGCCCTTGCCATGATGAACAAGGGTGTGATCAATGTCCCGGTGAGGGTATACGAGAAGGGGAACATCTCTGTGATCGTCGCGGACATCCCCATCCACCCCATGATCTGCTACGAGGTGGCGAACGGGGTGATGGACTGGCTGGAACCATTCTCCATCAAGGAGGTCGTCACGATCGCGGGCATCATCACCAACGAACCCGAGAAGAGAGTGTTTGGAGTTGCAAGCAACGAAGAGGCACTCTCCAGGATACAGGACTCCACTATCATCCTCCCAGTCGGAAGCATTTCAGGGATTGCAAGCAGCATCCTCACCGAGTGTAAGATCAGGAATATCCCTGCGTATGGTCTTCTCGGAGAGACGATCAATGCTCCCGATCCACGGGCATCAGCTGCCGCCATAGAGGTCCTGAACAGGATGTATGACATTCAACTCGATGTCAAGCCGCTTATCGAGCAGGCGGAAGAGATCGAGTCAACCATGCAGAAGCTGGCAGAACAGGTGAAGACCGCAGAGACGATGCCGAAGAAAGAACAGCTTCCCATGTACGGGTGATCTTCATGAAGTGCTTCGCGTTAACCGGAATCGCCCCACAGGTGATCAGAGAGCTCCAGGAGGGCAAGGCCAGGACCCTGGAACTACAGAGTACGCACAATGTGGTGACCCTTGCAGGTATTCCTGCCGGATCGTTCGTATTCATGACTTCCGTCGATATGGAGGATATCTCCCCGGGAGATTCAGGAATCATCGTCGAGCTCCTCGCGGTGAGCATCACGATGAAGCGGATCATGGAGTATTCGCACGGTCTGCATTACGAGGAACGGGAGCGGATGTCTGCCCGAATCAAGGTAAAATGCGTGGGTTCCTCGACGGTCCGGAGCGTGACGACCGAAGGGTTTATCCAGCCTATCACCGTCGAGGTGCTGAAATCGGCCTGCTACCATGCGGGATAACCCCTTGTTCAGGTAACGGAACTGTGCGAAAGGACTCATCTGATATTTTTTTTTCTTGTGTGTAAATGCTAAAGTCATCATCTGCAGCGCGGCATGCAAAAAAGGGGAACCAGGAGGCCATATTATCGCAGGACTATCCCTTGTTATCTGAAAGAACGATTAATTACCATCGACCCTCATAGTATACACACTTCAGTGGGCTTGTGGCTTAGCCAGGATAGAGCGCCGGGCTTCTAACCCGGATGTCGNNGGGTTCGAATCCCCCCAGGCCCGTAAAGTCCCTTTTTTGCAGGGCCTTCGCCCTGAATAGACGCCCGGGCTTGAATGGTTGCCTTCATCATGAATGAACGCGACACAAATCCTGAGTGCCACACATGCCTGACAGATGTACCCATGCCAACATGGTGATCGCCACTACCATGTCAGAGATCGAGAGCGCATTCTATGACATCGAAAGCATCAAGAACGATATCAGGGACATGCAGTATGGTCTCACCGAACTGGACGGAAAACTGCATGAGATCAACCAGCGTTTGAGATCACTCCAGGCTGTGCTCGAAGAGATCTGTCCTCTCCCGGGTTCGTCATCCCCACCTGAGGACCCCCACAGGTCTGTACCTCTCTGAAAGAATGGGGTTTTTCGCAAATCCCCTCTCCATGCGGGGAGGAAACTTGAGTTGGGGCGTGATATTATTTTTCCGCTGAAAAAAACAAGAAGGAGAGCTATTCTGCCTGGTTGTTCACCAGCAGCACATCGCTGATATTGTGCTGGCGCTGGGCAAGCTTCTTCGCCTTGAAGATGTTTTTTCCTTCCTTCCCGATTGCGAGTCCGCGGTCCTCGTCCCTGACCTCGACATGCGCAACCTGGGAATCTCCCTCGCCCTCGAAGTCGACGGCAGTAACCTTGGCAGGCAGGAAACAGTTCCTGAGAAACTGCTCCGGGTTGTTCGCGTACTCCACCACCTCGATCTTCTTGCCCATGACATCCATCGCCTTCTTTATGCTGGCCCCGCTCTTTCCGATTGCAAGCCCCATCTCGCCGGGGTTGATGACGAAGATAATGCGGTTGTTCCGGTCGTCAATCACGCAGTCCCTGCTCCCTGCCCCCGTCAGTTTCTCGAACTGGGATATAAGGCGCATGCAGTCCTCGTTCAGAAGCACTTCAGCCATGGTTTCAGGCCCTCTTGAGATTAAGGATATCGGACTCGCCAGGGTTGATGACTGCAAGGGCGCTTACCATAAAGGGTTTACCGCATGCCTTCCCCAGTTGCACGCTGGACCCTTCGAACGTGTAGACGAAGAGGTTATCCTTTGATTTGAGCATTTCCCTGAAATTTTCCGGGCAGTTACCGGCCACTACCACCATCTGGGCCCTGCCGTTCTCGATGGACTGCGCGGTCATGTTCTGGCCGAGCAGGACTTCTCCTGTTTTTATGGCTCTTCGTAAAGAAGCGTTAAAATCCATTATAATTCTCCTAGTTCAAAGGTTTTGCAATCAGTTTGACGTCACCGGTTCCAAGCTGAATGGGCTGGCCCACGATCACGTTCTCCGTCACTCCCGACAGTTCATCCACCTCATTGGCAACTGCAGCATCCAGCAGATGATTGACAGTCACCTCGAATGCGGCACGGGAGAGGACACTCTCCTTCTCGCCGGCGATTCCATGCCGGCCAATCTGCTTTACTTCCCCGTCCATGCACATCATGTCCGCGACCAGCATGATATGCCGCACGTCCACGAGGATCCCCTGCTCGTTCAGGGTGGAGAGGGCTTCGTGGATGATGGCATTCCTGGCGGCTTCGATGCCGAGCACCTGGGAGATCTCGCTGATGTTGTTGGTACGGGTCCTCGTGGTATCCACACCGACAACCTCAAACACGTCCTTAAGGTTGGAGCCCTCAGTATATAGGATATACTCTCCACTCTCCTTTCTTACCACCACGCGCTCGATATCGTCAATCCCCTGGACTATGACGTTGCGCACGTGTTCAGCGAGCTGGAAGAGGTTCTGGTAACTCTCCCTGTCCTTTGGCATGAAGTACATGATCGCGCCCTTCTCGTCCACCTCGTGGTCGAAATCCCGGTAATGGCGCCGATCCCGGATCTTGCGCGGTGCGATCTCAACAATCTCTGCAACGGAGATCTTCCTCTTGTCGCAGACCGCGGTGTTGAGTTGCACCACGATCTGCATGTTCTCCATGTCGATGACGATATCCCCAAACTCGTGCAGGGGCGCGGCTTCGATCTGCCAGCTCACCTCCCGCGCACGGTCGCGATCTCCTGAGTAATCCTCCTGGAGATAGATTGTCATGGTGGGGGTACTCGGTTCCTTCCTGGCATCCATGATCTCGATCAGCCTGGGCAGACCGAGCGTCACGTTGATCTCAGCCACCCCGGCATAATGGAACGTACGCATCGTCATCTGCGTGCCAGGCTCTCCTATCGACTGCGCCGCGATGATCCCGACTGCCTCACAGGCCTCGATGCGTGTGTTCATATACTCGTTGATCACCCTGTCGAGGATGGTTGAGAACTGCTCTTTTGAGATTTCCTTGCCGTCAAGGAATGTGCGGAGCTGCTGCTTGGTCTTGTCTGGCAGGTCTGCCTTCCCGATTGCAGCATCAAACCCGGGATCCATCTCACACCTCCTCTTTCAGGATGCTTTCCACGATCCCTTTCACGTCCACAGGATCACCGAAACTGCTTTTCATGGGGTCCGTCCCGTCCTCACCATAGCAGAACTGGATGATACGCCCTCCCGTTGTCCTGACGGTCCCGTCGTATGCGACCTTCAGGTCCTGGAGGGCGTTGATCATGCGCCTCTGCAGGTACCCGCTCTGCGATGTCCTGACTGCAGTGTCCACAAGACCTTCGCGGCCTCCGATGGCATGGAAAAAGAACTCCGTAGGGTTCAGCCCTGACTTGTAGCTGTGGGTGATGAAACCGTGGGCATCTGC
>DUGV01000040.1 GCA_013331225.1 Methanolinea sp. | reverse complement strand
CGATGAGAGCGCCATGAGCATATACGGGAGGAAATTTGACCCCCGCAGGGTGATGCACATAGGCCAGAAGATACGCCGGTGGCGTCTCCTGGGGGCCTCCGCACTCGAACTCTCCTACATCGGGTGCGGGCGGATAGATGGCTTTATCGATATCCGTGGCACATTGAGGGTCACGGACGCGGCTGCCGGCATGCTGATCTGCACCGAGGCAGGGGGTAAGGTCAGCGACCTTGAGGGGATGCCCATCCACTTCCCCGACGAGGTGACCATCGGGAGGTGCATGGTGGCAACAAACGGCGTCCTGCACCACAAGGTGATCGAGTACCTGAGGTAGGGACCACACAATGAAGATCGTGATGGTGTCACGGATAGACGACGAGAAGGCCCTCGAATATACGAGGGACCTCGGAGATGCACTCCTGCAGGACGAAAACCAGGTCTGTTTCGAGCCTGCCACCGCCCGGGCACTCGGCGTTGATGCGGCGTGGACATGGGATTCCCAGTCCGATCTCGTGGTGGTGGTAGGTGGTGACGGGACCATCCTTCATTCCGTCCAGAAGATGGAGAAACAGGTCCCTGTCCTCGGGATCAACTGGGGAGAGGTAGGCTTTCTCGCCGACCTGGAACCGGGCGAGGCGAGGGCGTTTATCAAGTCCCTTCGGCCAGGGTTTGCAATCGAGCCCCGGATGCGAATCTCTCTCGCAAGGGAAGGGGTGGTGCTCGGGCAGGCACTGAACGAAGCCCTGATCGTGACCAACCGCCCGGCCAAGATGCTCCGTTTTGTGGTGGTGGTAGACGGCATCCCCGCCGAACGGTTCAGGGCAGACGGGCTTCTGATCAGCACACCCACCGGTTCCACCGCATATGCCATGAGCGCCGGGGGACCCATTGTCGATCCGCGCATCGAGGGATTCCTTCTCGTCCCCCTTGCACCCTACATGCTCTCCTCGCGCCCCCACCTGATCAGCAATGAACGGAGCGTGGAGGTGCGCCTCGAGAGCGCGAAGCCCGCAAGTCTCGTCATCGACGGGCAGAAGTCCATCGAGCTTGGGATGGAGGGAAGCATCGTGGTCACAAGGGCTGCAAGACCCGCGCTCTTCGTCGATGCCAAAAAGAACTTCTTCAGGAAAGTGGATCACAAGTTGCGGCGCCTGTAACGCATTTTATACTCATAGGAGCAGTTTTATCTTTGATGAGCCCGAGCATCTTTTTTAAGGAATTGACGGAAGTGATGCAAAAATGGACGAGACTATAATGAAGCGAATGGATTACAAAGATGCGTCCGATGCCCTGAAAAAAGCGCTGGGCCTCAATTACTCCCCTGTCGCAATCAGGATGGCGACCAGCCACGATGATATCCCCGATGGAATGAAACAGCTGGAGGGCAATTTCCGCCACTGCAAGATGGTGGACATGGCCAGGAGAGAAGGAAAAGTCTTCTATGCGAAAGTCGAGAACCACGAGTGCATGGGCGGTGCATGGGCACTCGGGCTCCGGCCCCTTACCGAGACCCTGAAGAATGGCCATTTCTACTATAAGCTTGGGAAGTTCGAGAGCACCGCGGCCTGCAAGAGGACGATCGACCGAATCCCCCACGTGGAGTCGGGTGTGACAGTCGCAACCCTCTATGCCCCCCTTGAGAAGACCAATTTCTCCCCGCAGGTCGTCCTTATCATTGCGCCGGCCCGGGTAATGCTGAAATTGGCTCAGGCGACTCTCTTTTCCCTGGGCGGAAGGATCTCATCGGAGTTTTCTGGTATCCAGTCAGTCTGCGCAGATGCCTGCGCCCAGACCTACCTCTCCGGGAAAGCCAACTATTCCCTGGGGTGCGACGGCTCACGCAAGTTCTCAGGGATTGAAGACGGGGAGATGGTGATGGGGTTCCCGGCCGAGATGCTCCCTGCAATGGTGGAAGCCGTCCAGATCGTGACGGCTGCACCAGGATCCAAAAAATAACCAGTTTTTCTTGTGATCAGGCCAGGATGCAATCACCGTGAAAAGCCAGGCCTCGCCTGCGGCCTGCAGCTACTATGGTGATATTATCACGGCTCCTCCCTCTCGCATACTCCACGAGGCGCTCGCAGATATCAGGGGACCCATGCCTGCCAGCCAGGGACTGCAGCTCCCCCTCGCTGACACCATCGACGAGTCCATCCGAGCAGAGGACAAGGAGATCGTCCTTGAGGCGGAAAGGGAAAAAGTCAGGGATATCATCCGTTCTCCCGATAATCCTTGTGACAATATGCCTCAACGGATGATTCCCAGCCTGCTCCTGCGATATCAGCCCCTGGTCCACCATCTCCTGCACCCTTGAGTGGTCCCGGGTGATCCTCACGGTACCTTCTCCAAAGAGGTAGGCGCGGCTGTCTCCCACGTTCCCCACGACGCCAGCTCCTTCCCCGTTCATGAGAGCCGCAACGAGGGTGGTCCCCATTCCAAGGCAGCAGGGAGTCGTCGCTGCATAGCGTATCACCTCGCGGTTCGCGTGTGAAAACCCCGTGGCAAGGATCGCCTGCAGGGAAGAGACGTCCATGCCCTCGAGTGCCTCAACCGTCGAAGACACGG
>DUGV01000020.1 GCA_013331225.1 Methanolinea sp. | reverse complement strand
CATAAAATAAAGATCCTTATCCCCGATGGGCACCTCTCCAGTCCCGGTCTCCCCCTCGGGGATGGCGTCCTCGAACCCTGCATATTTCAGCGGATGATTCCCGGTCCTGATCGCAAGGTTCTTTTCACCGGGCTTTTCGGGGATACCTTTCGGGACCGCAAATGAGATATACACGCCGCCCCTCTCCAGCCGGATGTCGAAGTGGTGATGACTGGCCTCATGCGCCCTTGACAGTGTGGCTGAGAAACGAAAAAGAGTGGACTGATGCGTAATCTTTTACAAACCCGATGGCCATGCCTTTTTCATGTGTATCGATCAGGAAATCCTGTGATCTTGTAGGGACGTAACCTGATGCAGGGGGCCTTCCAATCGGGGATAAAGAGCGCTGGAATATTCTGATGCACCAGGCATGAAAAGGTGATTGCAAGAGGATTTACTGAAATACGAATCTTTCCAGCGCGCTCCCCCATTTCCCGCGCATTCCAGGACGAAATGGCTAAACCATGCAGTTTTTTTTCTAGGAGTGGCAAGGTAATAAAAGGGAACCACATAAAAGAAATGGCTTCACTCTTCGGGATGCCCCTGGAGAAGGGGAGATGGGTGTTCGTTGCAATAGGTCTCTCTATCAACCTCTGCCTGGGTTCGATTTATGCGTGGAGTGTCTTTGTCGAGCCATTGTATGATTATTACACCGGTTCACTCGGCCTGGCAGTCACGGCAAATGAAATCCTAATGCCATTCTCGGTGTACCTCGTATTTTTAGCCGTTTCTATGCCCTTTACAGGGAAGATAATCGGAAAATTCGGACCGCGGGATGTAACGATTCTTGGAGGGGTCCTGGTAGGTCTCGGCTGGCTTCTCTCTTCGTTTTCGCATTCCCCTCTGATGCTCATCGTTCTGTATGGTGTTGTGGGGGGCATCGGCGGTGGCGTGGCCTACAGCGTGCTGGTTGCTGTCGCCGCATGCTGGTTTCCCGATCACCGGGGGCTTGCGGTCGGCATTACGATCCTGGGCATTGGATTCTCCGCGTTTTTTACCGCGAATATTGCAGGGTACCTGATCGAGGCCTTTGGGGTCATGAACACGTTCAGGATCTTTGGCGTTATGACTATCTTCCTGGTATTCCTTCTTGCACAACCCCTGAAATTTCCAGATACCGGCTGGATCCCCCGGGGATGGAACCCGGACGGCAGAGAACCCAACGTGGCTGGCCATTGTGAATGCACGCGGTCCAGGATGCTCCAAACCCCCTCTTTCTATGGACTCTTTGCTTGCTATTTCATTGGCTGCCTCGGAGGCCTCATGGCAATCTCGATCACCAAACCGATTGGCACCGAAGTAGGAGTTGAAGCAGGGCTTGCCACGTTTCTCGTGGGATTTTTCTCGATCTTTAACGGGTTCGGGCGTCCCTTCTTCGGGATACTCACCGATCTGGTTACCCCGCGGAACGCGACAATGGTATCGTTTATCCTGATTGCAGCAGCCTCCATTCTGATGTGGCAGATCCCGACGGTTCCGGTCTATGTCATTGCCTTTGCGCTGTTATGGGGGTGTCTGGGGGGTTGGCTGGCCATCGCACCGACTACCACCGGGAATTATTTCGGCACCTGCGACTATCCGAGGTGCTACGGAATAGTCTTCCTCGCGTATGGCGCCGGGGCTGTTGCGGGCCCGCAACTGGCTGCGTTCATCAAGACGTCCACAGGGACTTATGCAGGAGTGTTTCCTTATCTTCTTGCGCTTTCGCTCGTTGGTTTAGTGGTTGCGTTTATCCTGCTGAAACCCCCCGCAGAAGGCCCCTGTAAAAGGGATTAACATCATTATTTTTCACAGATTGCGAAGATCAGAATGGACAATCTCCCTCCCATACCCTCACTCGGGAAACCCTAATAAGACCTGTTTTTCCCCAGAAAATGGAGCAGAGGGTGCAAATAAGCCAGGGGATGGAATCGGAAATAGAGCGAGGCAAGGAGCAGGCCCTCACTTAACTTAGAGGTAGCAATGAGGGATATGGAGGCCGTGTGGTGATACCCGCAAGGAGGGAAAACGAGGGCGGAGACCCGAAACACTTATAAATGACAATATCGCAAGATTAATTATGGGTACAAAAATTGGAAAAGAGAAGATCAAGCGTGAAGCCGGATACCTCTATTACCTTGGGAAGGACGGCTTTGTATGGGCAGCACCGATGAAGAACAATAAGACCGGAAAGAAGAAGAAGGTCGGTACTGAGAAGATCGCAAAAGAGAAAGGCTATTTCTATTATCTTGGCAAGGATGGGTTTGTCGGCAAGGCCAAGATGAAGAATGCCTGAATTCCACACTTCATTTTTCATTCTGACGGGGTTTTTCCTGCGGGAGGACTGCAGGCGACCCCTGACATCCGGCAAAAATTGTATTGCGGGAGCGGATGCAGTAGTCCATGGGGACATCCTTTTTTTATAGCCTTTCAATCCTCAATCCTTGGTTTTGTGATGCTTTTTGGTGAAGGTCCGAGGGGAATATATAAATACTATTTAAAGCATTATTGCTTTGAGGGAATCAAGGTGGCAGATTTACCTATTGCAGCAGTTGTAAGGATTGCAAAACAGAGCGGAGCAGAGCGCGTCGGCAGTGACGGTGCGGCTGCGCTCGTGGCAAAGGCAGAAGACTACATTGCAGGACTCGTCAAAGAGGCAAACAAGTTCGCACTGCATGCGGGACGAAAGACTATCAAGGAAGAGGATATCGCCCTCGCGGCAAAGTCATAATCATCCTCTCCCCCACAACCCTTTTCGTCTCTCCTGTTGTCTTTTTCTGATCCTGTCAAACCCTTTCACATCGCGCCTGTACACCCGCTCATGATGCAATTCGGGAGCACTGAACCGGATCCCTGGACACTCGACGCACATTGCGACACAGGGTATATGCGGGAATTTCTCCGGGGTCCGGGCCTCCCGCCCGAACTCCAGAGGGTGGATACGGATACCTTCTTCCAGGTCACACTTCCGCGGCTAAAGGAAGGCAATGTCAGGTGCCTGTTCCTGAATACGGGGGATATCGGGCTGCTCACCAGCTCCGCGATCATAGACAGCGTGCACCTGTGGGCAGGAGAAGAGAGTGGCAAGGTTTCGATCTGCCATGATGCGAAAGAGGTGCACCACACGGTCAGTTCCGGCAAACTCGCGGTCGTGCTGGCATGTGAGAGTTCGTTTCTCTTCCAGGGGCGCCTGGATCTCCTTCGGAACTGGTACCGCCTGGGGGTGCGGGTGGCAAATATCACCCACGGAGAGGGACAGGAGGGGATGGGATGGTTTGGCGAAACAGCCCTCTCAAAGGACACTCTTGTCCGGGCTGCAAGTACCCTCGCCCTGCAGGGCACCCCGAGCCGGGACGAGTTCATGGCCCCGGAGTCAAGAGACCGTCTCCGGTATAAGGAGAAGGGATTGACCGATTTTGGAAGGCGGGCAATAGATGAGATGATGCGGCTTGGGATAGTCTGCGACCTCTCCCATGCAAATGACGCCACATTCTGGGATGCCCTTTTAATAAGAGAAGAGAGTGGCAGAGGGTCGTTCTGCTGCACGCACAGCAACTGTGCCGCCATCTGCCCCCATACCCGGAACCTCACCGATGAAATGATGGAGGCGCTGGCTGATGCAGGAGGGGTGATGGGCCTGTGTTTCTTTGGGGAGTTCATTGACGAGCATGCTCCAGCACTCGGGCGGTATGTCGACCACCTGCTGCACGCCCTCGATGTCATGGGGCAGGACCATGTGGGAATCGGAAGCGACTATGACGGGGTGCCGCCCGATGCATTCATGGCCATACCCCATCCCGGTCGGATGGCCGAACTCTGGGCGGGACTCCGGGATGCCGGGGTTCCCGGGTCAACACTCCAAAAAATTGGTTGTGTCACAAGATCGGCTA
>DUGV01000210.1 GCA_013331225.1 Methanolinea sp. | reverse complement strand
CGGGTGCGTCACATCGTCGCCCGGCATCGTGGTCGCGGCGAGGATGGTGATTGACCCTGCAGTGTCGAAATCCACTGCCTTTTCGTACCGCGCCGCGAGCTGGCTGTACAGGTCGCCCGGGTACCCACGGTTCGATGGGATCTGCTCCATGGTGATCGAGATAACCTTGAGTGCATCGCAGAAGTTACTCATGTCCGTCAGCAGAACGAGTACCCTCTTTCCCGCGAGGGCAAAGTTTTCGGCCACCGCGAGGCTGATATCGGGGACGAGCAGGCACTCGACGATTGGATCTGCGGCGGTATGCATGAACACGATGGAACGCGAGAGTGCACCATGCTCCCTGAGCGTCTCCCTGAAGAAGATGAAATCGTCATACTTGAGCCCCATTCCGCCAAGGATGATTATATCGACCTCGGCCTGGATTGCAATCCGGGCAAGGAGCTCGTTGTATGGCTCCCCTGCAATGGAGAAGATGGGCAGCTTCTGCGATTCTACGAGAGAGTTGAAGACGTCTATCATCGGGATACCGGTGCGGATCATCTTGTCCGGGATGATCCTCTTCACCGGGTTCACCGGCGGTCCGCCTACTTCCACCAGGTTCTCATCGAGTGCCGGCCCCCGATCCAGGGGACTCCCGCTCCCGTTGAAGATGCGGCCAAGGAGCGCGTCCCCGGTGGGTATCTGCATCGTGTGGCCCAGGAACCGCACTTTGTCCCCGGTGGAGATCCCACGGCTTCCCGCGAACACCTGCAGGAACACTTTCTTCCCATCGAGTCGTATCACCTGCGCAAGAGAGGTCCCGCGCCGGGTGGTCACCTGGGCAAGCTCCATGTTGCCGACGTTCTCTGCCTCGACCGTGATCACATCGCCGACGATCTGGGTGATGTTCGAATAAAATTTCTGCATGCTATCCCGTCTTCATCCGTTCGGAAAGGAGCCCACGGATCTCCTGTTCAGTTCTCTCAAATTCTTCGCTCTGCCAGGGGGCAGAGTTCCAACCCCTGAAGAGCTGCCGGAGCTGCTGGAAGAAATGAAGCGCCTCGTCCTTATTTTTGAAGGAGAAATCCGATTTTATTATCTGGTAAATAAAATCGAAGATGTAGATCTGCCTCTCTTTCTGGGTCGCCTCATCCACAGGGTCGAAGGCGTTCTGCTGGAGATAGACAAAGTCAAAGAATTCCGACTTCAGGTAAACCGTGTAATCGGCAAGGGAAGTCCCCTCCTCTCCCACCACTTTCATCATCTGTGCAACATCGTTGCCTTTACGGAGAAGCCACCTGCCCGTCTCCCTCTGCTCCCGGTCGATGAAACTCCCGTACTTGCTCCAGCTGATGAGCGGGTCGATGGCCGGGTAACGGCGGGCGTCGGAGCGGCTGCGGGAGAGACCGTGGAACNNGATAACGCCTGGCATCCGAACGCTCCCTGGATAGCCCGTGGAAGGCCCCTACTACCTTAAGGGTGGCCTGGGTAACGGGCTCCTCGAAATTTCCTCCTGCGGGACTCACCGCACCCCCTATGGTCACTGACCCGAGGGATCCGTCGTGAAGCCTCACCAGCCCTGCCCTTTCGTAGAACGAAGCGATATGGGACTCGAGGTACGCAGGGAACGCCTCTTCCCCGGGGATCTCCTCGAGCCTTCCTGACATCTCCCGCATGGCCTGGGCCCAGCGGGAGGTGGAATCGGCAAGCAGCAGGACATGGAGGCCCATCTGGCGGTAATATTCCGCGATGGTGACCGCCGTGTACACGCTGGACTCTCTTGCCGCAACGGGCATCGAGCTCGTGTTGCAGATGATGACGGTGCGGTCGCTCAGTGGGCGGCTGGTCCGCGGATCGATCAGCGTGGGGAATGTCTTGATAGTCTCGACTACCTCCCCGGCACGCTCGCCGCAGGCTGCGATGACCACCACATCGGCATCTGCGTGCCTGCTGATCAGCTGCTGCAGTACTGTCTTTCCTGCACCGAAAGGACCAGGGATGCAGTATGTCCCACCACGTGCGACAGGGAAGATTGAATCAATGAGGCGCATCTTGGTGACGAGCGGTTCCGTGGGCTTGAGCTTCTCGGCATATGCCCGGATGGGTATCTTCACCGGCCATCGATGGCAGAGCGTTACGGGGCGCACGTTCCCTTTCTCATCCTTCACATGGGCGATTGCCTGGTTCTTCGTGTACTTTCCGGCTTTTTCGACCGAGATGACTTCAAAAAAACCCTCCCATGAAAAGGGCACCATGCAGTAGTGCCTGAATATCTTCTCCTGCACGAACCCGATCCTGTCCCCGGCACGTAACCTGTCCCCCGTCTGCGCGACCGGGGTAAATTCCCATGCATCAGATCCCGAAAGCGCCTCCATGTAGACTCCGCGCCTCAAAAAGAAACCGCATTGTGCTGCAAGCTCTGGCAGGGGGTTCTGCAGGCCATCAAAGATCTGCCCGAGCAATCCGGGGCCTAGTTCCACCGAGAGAAGGTCTCCTGTGAACTCCACCTCCTCACCTACCCTGATGCGGCTGGTATCCTCGTAGACCTGCATCTCTGCAAGATTTCCGCGCACGCGGATGATCTCAGACTTGAGACGCTCTTCCCCGTGGAGGATGTAGGCGACCTCGTTCTGCATGACCGGGGAATCGAAACTGGCCGTCACCATGTTGCCGCTTATCCTGGTTATCCGGCCCTTTCTCGACGTGGTCATCTATCCCCGTACCTTCTGCAGTGTATGTTCAAGAATTCCGACCGGATCCGCATTGCGCACATGCTCCCACCTGATGAGTATCAGTAATTTCCAGGCATAGGTTATCAGGAAATCCAAATCAAAATGGTGGCCGGTGGCGAGTTCATCAAGGGCCTTCCAGCGCACCTCGTCAAGGGACCTCTCAGCATCGAGAGGAGAAGGGTTGCCCACCGCCGCCGTCACCGCTGCAGCAAGAGACTGATCGGGGGAGACATCCTTGCGCAAGTATTGCGATGGTTCGACATGCAATCTCTGGGCCCGGGCCTTCACCAGCTCGTTTCTGAGCGCACCATCAAACTCCATCCAACCCCTGATAATCTTCGGGGTTGCGCGATCCTCCCCGCAACCAGCAGGCTCCCCGAGGCTGCATAACACCTGGTAATCGCGTTCCGGGATGAACTCGCGGCATGTCTCGAGGAACCCTGCAAAAGAGAACGGGGGTTTCATGCCGAAATGCAGCATGGGGAGACTCGAAACCAGGTAAGGATAAAAATCAGCCATTTTGCCTCAATCCCGGGTCGATTCCTCGAGAATCGCGTGCAATTTGGGCTTAAGGTGCGTCCCGATATACTCTGCAAGGCTTTTATCAGAGAAATCGAAGCATGACCTGCCGTTGTCGAAACTGATAATGAACCCCCCTGAGATCTCGTCAGATGGCCGGAGGACGATGTTTTTCTTTGTCGCTTCCCGCAGACGCGAAAGGTAAGACTTTTCAAGGGCTTCTAAGTCTTCTCTCTTCACTTCTACCTCTATGCGACCTGTCTCCTCGCCACTGTAGTGCGTGATAGTTGCATGGAGCAGCCCAAAGAGGGATTCGGGGGTGAGTACATCCTGCACATCAGAAAGAATAATCCGCCCGAGCATGGCATTTATTTCGCTCCGGAGGGAGAGGAGCAGGTCTCTTCCTGCCTGGGCGAGAAGGGCTCTCTCCCTCTCCTCCTCGCGTTTTATCCTCTCCTGTGCAGCAGCAAGGGTTTTTTCTGCCTCGAGCCTTGCCGAAGCGCGTATCTCGTCCGCGCTCTCATGTGCACGGGTTTCGATCTCACGGGCTTTTTCCTCTGCAGCCCTGATGCCGTCCTCGCGGATTTTATCGATCAGGTCCCTGATATCCTCTGCCATTGGGCGCCCTCTTCCCTGTCACTGCATATTAGGATGGGATACAGCAATATAATCAACTCGATTCTTTCGCGTATCTTGCATGCCGGATCATTTGTGTGGGAATGAGTGGGTATAAAAAAATAGTCCATATAAATGTTTGGAACGGGGATTTCAGCGAATGGCGGAGCCAGCCAATTGCCTTATATACGGAGAAGGGTTTGAAGGCGAACCAAAAAATTGGGGGAATCTATCAGGAATCCGGTATCCTGGGTTTTTCCGAAAATTATCGGATCCATTATGTCATTTTATCGTGCATGGAATGATGATCCACTCATGTTCGGACTGCCCTTGATCACCATTGCCACCGTAGGCGGCACAGTATTGCTGGTGATAATCCTGCTCTTCTTATGGGGTCTCCATTACCGGGGGTCTCTCCCGTGATCGATCCTTTGGATGTCGCGATAGTCGCGCTTTATTTCTGCGGCCTGGTAGGGATTGGGATCCTGGCTTCCAGGAAGATTCATTCCATGAGCGATTACGTGGTCGCGGGCAGGTCGCTTGGATTCTGGCTCTTCACAATGCTGATGGTGGGTTCGGTCTGCAGCGGAATGTCGCTCCTTGGCGTATCAGGGCTTGGATTTTCCTACGGTTGGCCGACCATATGGGAGCAGATCTTTGTCCCACTCTCTGTTGGGTTCTGCATCGTCTTCTTTGGGGTGAAGATCCATGGGCTTGCAAAGAAGAATGGCTACCTCACGGTGCAGGATTACTTTGTTCACCGTTATGAAAGCCCGAAAGCGTTGCGGTCACTCTCGGCCCTTTCCGGCATCGTAGTCTCGATGATCTATCTTGCGGGTCAGTATACTGCAGTCAGCATTGTGCTGATGTGGATCTTCGGCCTCCCACACTGGGTAGCACTGCTTCTTGGCGCGTTCATTGTGACAATCTACACGGTCATCGGGGGCCTCTACGCTGTCACCTGGACCACTCTTCTCCAGGGGCTCATCCTCATTATCGGAGTGGTGATTATGGCACCGATGGTAATCATGAAGGCAGGAGGGTTTACCCATATCAACGAGGTGATGGCGGCAACCAGTCCTGATCTGGTGCAGCCATGGGTCGGGAGTGGACTCTTCACCCCGGCATACGTGGTGTCGTTCTCACTCCTCCTGATGATAGGGCTGGCATGTTCTCCCCACGTGATCAACAATATCCTGGCAGTGAAGGACTCCCGGTACTTCGGGTGGGCTCCCCTGATCGCTTTTCTTGTATACGGGGCGGTCATGTTCCTTTTGAAATTTGGAGGCTTTGCCGGCATCGTGCTGGTCCAGGAGGGGATAGTCACTCTTCCTGATTTGAAGAATGCCGGTGATTTCGTCTTCATCTACGGTATCCAGTCGGCCATCCCCCATATCGTCGTGTGGGGCCTGTTTGCGGTGGTGATCCTGGCAGCCGTGATGTCCACAACAGACAGGCTGATGCTGACCATCGGCACATACTTCAGTTGGGATATTTACCGGAACGTCTTTCGACCGGGAGCCTCCGATGCGCAGGTGCTCCTTGTCAGCAAGATCGCGGTTGCGGCTACCGCAATCATCACGGTACTGCTCGCGCTTGACCCGCCTGCGATGCTGGTCTGGCTGATCTGGGCCGGGATTGGCATCATGTTTGCTACGTTTGCAGTGCCACTCCTCGCCGGCCTGTACTGGCGGAGAGCGACGCGCGAAGGGGCTCTTGCGGCCATGGCTCTCGGCCTCGTGTCGTCATGCGCGTCTGGTGGGATCACGTATTTCAAGATCGCGGTGCTCCCGGTTCACTTCAGCCTCTATGGGGTTGCGGTGGCCACTTTTGCCATGGTTGCGGTCAGCCTTGCAACGAGGCCCGTGGACAGCCGTATCCTTGATGACACGTATACGGGGTGGTATATCCGGGTGAAATAATACCCTTTCTTCTGCAGGGGCTGGGCGCTTTGATTCATGGCAGGGGGATTGGAAGGGCAAGAGTGATACTTTTGGAAGCCACGTTACCGCGCGCGGTCCCGACATTTATATACTTTATAAAAAGATATTCAACGTACAAAAAGAAAAACTATTTATACTATTGTGACTACATGGGGAATGCCTCAGTGAGGAACCGACTGGGGATACATGCCATGATGAAATGAGTTCCCGTATCCAAACGGCTGAACGATACGGGAGTGATCAGGACATCGCATCCTGGGGCCGAACAAATGTTCAGGAAACATACTACCAGTATGGAATGAGTTCATGGTCCAGAGCGGCGAAAAAGGCCATGGGCGGCAGAGACATTCCATCACGGGGGCCGAAGAGGTATGTTCAAGGAACATGATGCCGGGACGCCCCGAACCTGCATCCCAAAACGGCGGAAGAGATGCGGGTGAGAGAGACGCGGCATCCTGGGGCCGAACATGTGTGTCCGAAAGAATCCTCACGGGGCATCTCCTACCATAAGAATACCGGCATTTTTTCCATTGCTTTTCTCTCAGCCAGTTCTATGCAGGCAGTGACGCACAATGGATCGTGGATTCCACTGGAGTGATATGCAAAAGGAATGATGGTGGCATCAACAGGAGGCGTCCACCCTGCCTTTCAGGGCAGGGTTTCCACCATGGATTGGAACGTTCAGTCGGTGACTTAGTTGGACACTAATA
>DUGV01000058.1 GCA_013331225.1 Methanolinea sp. | reverse complement strand
GCCAGACGAGGACATAGCGCATCACCTCCTTATTGCATGCGATCCTCCGGATGTTGTCGAGATCGTCTTCATTCAAGTCCTCGAGAATCAGCCGTTCTGTCGTGAGTCGAAACGCCATGCCGTTCCTGTGAGATGTTTCTTTCTTATAGATTTCATCCGCCACGATTGATACTTTCTCTCCCTCGCTGCCCAGAGAGATGCAGGGATGGGTGAGGATCCCCGTCCTTGCGTTATCAGCAGAATTATTCCTGTCTAAAATAAGGGCAGGTATCGGTCCCTATATGTTCGGACCTATCTTCCCAGATAATGATATGCGCAATGTACTTCCATTGGGGTATCCCATCTCGTTCCATCACCTGGAATACGTCATAGGATGCAAGAGCCCTGTCCCCTCCCTCGTTTGTCGCGAGCGATCTGGTCTCACCCTGGTAGGTGTTGAGGTGCCGCTCAAGGGCCAGTTTAAGGCGGGTTTGATCTGCATTGGAGGGAATTTCGTTGAGGAGATCGTGCACGACCCAGAGGGCATCGTAAAGTGCGATGGGTCCGGACGATGGGGAGTAGCCCAGCCGCTCGCGTATCCGGGTCTGAGGCTCGCTTGAAGGATCGCCATGGGCAATTCCCCATACGACGCTGGTGAGGTTGACCCGTGCAGCCGCACTGGCTGCAGGGGAGACACCTGCAAGTGACGGGATCCCTGCATTCCCGTCGCACCCGAACCAGCGGACACGGGTGAGGTTCTCTTTTACGGATATTTCCTCAAGGATAGGGACGCTCTCCTCGAATCCAATCAGGTAGATACCGACATGGTCCGCACCATGTGCCTGTATTGCATCACCTGCAAGGAGATCAAGGCTGGCAACGTGGAAGGAGAAGTCCGTGGTGTCCGGACCGAACCGAATCCCATCGATAGCCACCCCACCGCGTTCAAGAAATGCACTCCGTGTCGCGTTGAGAAGATTATCACCCCAGACATCTCCCCTCCATAGAGGGACAATCGCCTGTATCTGTTGCTCTTCGAGCCACATAGCCATTGCCCTGCCCTGTGCTGAATCGTCGGAAATCAGCCGGTAGATCGAATCATCGGGGAATGCAAGAGACGGAGACGTGCTCCCTGCGTCGAGCACCAACATACCGTTCGCATCGACGAATGTCTTGATTACGGCGATCTCAGCACTGGTCATGTGCCCAAGGATGATCCTCCGGCCGCTCTTCTGCACCTCTTTGGCCTGTGTAAGCGCGGTCGCAGGGTCTGAAGCGGTGTCATGGAACACGACACTTACCCGGCGTTCCGAACCGATGGCAGCAGAATACCGGTTGATATCCTCCTCTGCAGTAAGCAAGGCGGCTTTTGCGATCGCTCCCTGAGAAGAATACGGACCAGTGAGTGTTACAAGCGCGTCGATGACAACAGGCGACGAGACGCCGGATCCGGGTCCGGTGGTCTGGGGGGGCGCAGTATTCATACAACCTGCAGCGAGCATGAGGAAGGTAAGCAGGATGGCGATTGCGAGGGTGGGGTACTTCATAAGGGGTGATTATTCCGGGGGCTAAAATCTCTTTCGAAAGGGGTTCTTAACGGAAGAATGCTCCCTGGAAGCCATGATGGTAACGGTCTGTGGGGTATTGACCTTTGAAACCCGGCAAGAGAGGGGATGCAATCACATCGCCCCTGGCAAGTATTTCTTATCCGATGCATAATGCGGGATTCACCCGGAGCGACACCGCCAGTCCAGGTATCCAGTTAGGGTACTGAGTGGACCTGAGCTTTATCAGGGCTGTCATCAGAATGCTTTAAAAAGAGGTATAGTATGAGAATGGTGGCTGTCCTCTCCGGACTGGTGATCCTTCTTCTTATTTGCGCACTGGCCCTCCTGGCTTTCCAGTCGCCCGCACCGACTCTGCATCCCGGTTCGCTGGATTGCACCTTCAATTCTCCCCAGGGGTATGTCATGTCGACCCATGCAGAGAACGAGAAGGACCGTGGGGTCGAGGTTGCGATACAGGATGACGGACACATCGTTGCACTCGGGTACTGCAACAACACCCGGAACGAGGACCTGATGATTGCCCGGTATACCTCGTACGGCGCTCTCGATTCGCAATTTGGCAGTGGCGGCTTTGCATATTACGACGGCGGCGGCAATGACCGGGGCCTTGGCCTTGTGCTCCAGGGAGACGGGAAGATGGTTGCCACGGGTTTCACCCAGAATGGCAGTCACCGGGATCTGCTTCTGCTCCGGTACGATTTGAACGGCACACTCGATCCCACCTTTGGAAATGAGGGGGTGGTCATGTTCAGTGCGCCGGGCTCCTCGACCGACATCGGCTTTGGCGTGGTGTGGGAGTCGGACGGCGGCATCTTTGTTGCCGGGGAGACCGCGAATGCCACCCACCAGGATGCCCTGGTCATCCACTATACGCCTGAAGGGGTCTACGATACCCGGTTCGCAGGGACCGGACTGTTCACCTATGGGGGGACAAACATGGACCGTTTGTTTGCCTGTGCGCTCCAGCCTGACGGGAAGATACTTGTGACCGGGAGCAGCGCGGCCAACGAAAAGGAAGATCTCCTCCTCCTCCGGATGAACCATGACGGGACGCTGGATGGGACGTTCGGGGTTGGAGGGGTGGTCCTCTACAGCGGGGAGGGGGACAATTTTGATTACGGGAACTGGGTGCTCGTGCAGCCCGACGGAAAGATACTCGTGAGCGGGGCGACATCGGTCGATAATGCTTTCGACCTCCTCCTGATGAGATATAATCCCGATGGCACGCCCGATCCCGCATTCGGCATCGGGGGCGTGGTCCACCACGGCGATGCCGGTGGGAGGGACGAGTATGGCTATGCCCATGCGGTCCAGCAGGACGGGAAGATAATTGTCGCAGGATATGCGGAGAACGCAACCTACGATGACGTGTTTGTCGTCCGGTTCTACCCTGATGGAACACTCGATACGACGTTTGGTGATGGCGGGCAGGTACTCTGGAACGGGCCGGGGGACCACAAGGACTACGGGCAGGGCATTGCGCTCCAGCGGGATGGAAAGATTGTCGTCACCGGGTTCACCCATCACGACGCAAGCGAGGACCTGCTGGTGATGCGTCTCTGGCCGTAAGGAGGATGGGACAAGCCCCAGTCATCATCCATTCCTCCAGTCCAGGGAGAGGTATGTCCCCGGCCACGCTTCACCCATTTCTTCGGACCAGCTGTGTTTCATCCTGCATTTCCGGAAGTTGAAACCTGTGCTGCATGCGGCGTGAAATCAGGTTTTTCACTCCACTCTTGTCGAGGTAAAGAGGCGATCGAGAATCCAGGATACCGGCTGAGAATAAAAAAGAGTGCGAAGCCGCACCTCTCCACAATGCCGGTTACCGTTCAGCAATATCTAGAAGAATATTGAGCAACTCGCCCGGCATGTCGGCCATAGGGACGTGGGACGACGGCAGTTCGAGATAGGTCCACCCTTTCCTGTCAGCATCGATCTTCCGCTTCGCAAGTCCTGTGACGATGCGAAATTCGCTCTTTGTGCAAAGTATGTAGGTCTTCGGGATGGATTCGAGGTGACGCGGGTCAAATTCTATCTTCTCTGTATAGGCTTTCGCAGGCTCTAGCCCGATAAAAGAGAGGGGATCGCTTCCTGCCAGAGCGAAAAGATCGAACAGCGACTGTCCCGAATCGGGCAATGCCGCATCGAGATAGACCAGGTGCCTGATCCTCCCGGGCATCGCTGCCGCTACCCCTGTGATGATCATCCCGCCGTAACTATGCCCGACCAGGATGATATCTTTAAGAGAGTTTCCGGTAAAAAGCGAGTATATTTGCCTGATATGCCCTGCAAGGCCAGTCTTGTGTTCATCTTCTAGCGTTGGTGCGAATGCCTGGTGACCATGTGCGGCGAGTGCCTCAACGGTCCCGTTCCAGTACGCCCCTCCGAGTTGTCCGCCGGGAGGGTAGTCTGATCTTCCGGCGAGCTTATTCCACGTGTCTGTGGAGATGTTGCCTCCCTGGACGAGGACGAAGGTGGCCATCTGATACACGATATTTCTGCCAGGCTTGGTATTGTTTTTTTTCTATGGCGCCCTGAATGACTGTGGTGATCCAAGGAAAAACGTGGTGATCCCCTGAAATCCTACTGTCCTGTATTCCTGATGATGGCCGCCCATACAACAGCAATTGGATCTTATGGTTGAACATCCCCCACCCTTTATAAGATCTTCCTCTCAATATCCCGGAGAGGAATGAGTATGCCCGCCCGAATACTAGTTGCATACGCATCGGTGCATGGATCGACTGCGGGAGTCGCCGAAGCGGTAGGAAAAGCACTGCAGGAAGAGGGTTACACCGTTGATACTGCTGTCATGAAAACCGTGTCGTCTCCCGGGGATTATACTGCAGTTGTCATCGGGGCACCTGTTTATATGGGAAAGATGGTGGGCGACGTGAAAAAGTTCGTCGGGAAGCACCGGGATGCACTCGTACAGGTTCCGGTCGCTGCATTCTGCGTAGGGGTTGCACCGCTCGGAAAAGACCCGGGCGACGTCGACACAATCATGAATATTTTCCGAACGGCTCTTGCACCCCTGGAGCCCGTCGATGTGACGATGTTTGCCGGAAAAATCGACATGGAGAAGCTCCCGTTCATGCACAAGTGGATATGGAAGAAGATGGACGGGCCTGTCGGGGATTTCCGGGACTGGGAAGCAANNAAGCAATCAGGGTGTGGGCACGGGATCTCCCAAGAAAACTCGGGATATCCGCAGGGGCCTGATCACTCAAGGGTTCCCCTCATCTCTCTATCCCGCCTCAATCTTTGTTGATCTCATTCCTGATCTTCCGGATCAGGTCCGCGATCATCTGCCGGAACTCTTCCCCGATAGTCTCCCACGAAGGACAGGACCGACCTGGTTCCGTGCTCCCCCCAGATGGTGAGGATGGGGTCACTTCAGGGCCTTTCATCTTCACAAATATGGAGAGGTAGCCTGCGACAAGGACGATGATAAGGGTGAGCGGAAGGAGAAAGAGCCGGACCACGCCGAGCGCATGCCCGATACCGATGGCGTAAAAGTCATTGACATACACGAGGAGGGATATCAGGAAAGAGACTAAAAGCACACTTGCCACGGCGTTGAAGACCGGGAACGGAAGGTTGAAGGGAAACGAAAACGCAGCGAATATCTCCCCGATTGTGAAAAGTATCGAGAAGAAGATGATGAGAGCGGCGTGCGCAAAGAGGAGGTCCACGAACCCGTCAAAGAGCGGCCATGAAGTGTGGTGTGCGAGAAACCTGAGTACCACGATGCCTATAAGGAAAATAAGAATCCCGATGATGCCCGAAATCAGGGCCTTGAGAGGGGTCGTGGGCGTGTGGGTTTTCATCGCCGTATCATCCGTATGGGATTTGGA
>DUGV01000022.1 GCA_013331225.1 Methanolinea sp. | reverse complement strand
CAAGTGCCTGCATCATCTGCACGAGCACTCTCGAGCTGGGGATAGATATCGGGGACCTTGACGTGGTGGTGCAGCTCGGTGCACCTGCATCGGTCTCCTCGTTCCTTCAGCGGATGGGGAGGAGCGGAAGGAGAGGGCGGTCCCCCTACATGGCGTTCGTGCTGGCGGACGCGTGGGACCTCCTCCTGTGCACTGCAGTGATCGAGAGCGCCAGCAGGAAGAAGGTGGAACCTCTCATTCCCGCAAAGAGACCATACAATGTCCTGGTCCAGCAGGTATTCCTGGAGACGGTGCGGCACAGGAGGACAACCCGCGCCAGGCTCAAAAAATTCCTGGGTTCGCTCCCGAGCCTGCAGGATCTCCCCCCACACACTGTCGACCTCCTGATTGCCCATCTCGAGGGGGGGAAGTTCCTGGTGCGGGACGGGGAGATGTTCATGCCCGGTCCACAGATGGAGATGCTGTACGGGCGGTCCAACTGGAAGGACCTCTACTCTGTGATCCGGGGTGGCGGAGAGTTCCGTGCGGTAACACCTGATGGCGACCTTGTGGGAAGGCTCGATGCCCGGTTCGTGGCCAGCAGGGGGGAGGGGAGTTTCTCCCTGGGAGGGAAGAACTGGACCCTTGTAAAGAGCGACGAGTCGCACAACCTCGTCGTGGTGGTCCCGGGGGAGGAGGCGGGAGGAAAGGCGTTCTGGACGGGTGGGCAGGCCGGGTTCTCCCCTGTAGTCTGCCAGGCGGTGCAGAGGATCCTTGCCAGGGGAAGGACGCTCCTTCCGCTCCTGCCCGCCGAGGAGGAAGTCCTGGACGGGGCCATGGCGGGCATCCCCCGCATCCATGCCAGGGGAATACATATCTGGGAGGTTCCGGGGAAGCGGAAGATGGACGCAATCGCACTCACCTTTCTCTCAAGGGCCGACAACGCGCTCCTCTCCACCATGGCGAAAAAGCTGCACGGCGAGAAGACGCGGGTGCGGTACGACGACCTCTCGCTCTGGTTCCCTGACCTGGCGCAGGAAGGAGCAGCAGAGCGGGTTCTTTCCATACTCCGGCAGGTCCAGGTTCTCCCGGCCGATGAGATGGCAGGTCTCCTTTCAATGCCCGCGCCGGAGACCTGGAAGTTCGGGCCGGCCCTCCCTGCTGCCCAGTTAAGGGAGATGGCCGCTGTGGACACCTGGCACCTTGCGGAGTTTGTAGCGAGGTTCTGCAGCCTTCCAATCTACCAGGTATCTGCACCGGGCATGGAGTGCGGGCAGGAACGCTGATTCAGGTCACCACCGCCTTCTGGAACCGCCACCATGCAAGGCCGAACATTACGAGTGCGAATACCACAAGGACAAAGAACGAGATGAGCATGTCGGCAGGTGTTGTGGTGTAGACGATGCCGATCGCCTGGTAATGGTCCCCTATGGCAAAGTAGCGTATGCCGTTGACCAGGTGTGTGAGGGGATTTCCGACTGATACGGCCTGCAGGACCGGGGGAAAGGCGTTCACCGGGTAGAGCGCATTGCTTGCAAAGAAGATGGGCATCGTCAGGAGCGTCATGATCCCCTGCATCCCCTCCGGACTCTCGAGGGAAATGGCAATCGCCGCGGAGAGGAAGAGGAACCCGAGTGAGAAGATCCCGACGAAGAGAAGGATTCCGAGCAGCGAAATCGTCACTTCGGCGGCGCCGTAGCCCCTGAAGAACTCTGCGCCGAGAAGAATCCCGAAGACCATGATGATGATGGCCTGGATGAATGACTTCGTCATCCCCGAGAGGGCGATGCCGAAGATGACATGGTCTCTTGGGAGCGGGCTTGCCATGACCTCCCGGAGCAGGCCCCAGTTTTTGTCAAAGAGCAGGACCATCCCTCCAAAGAGGCTTGTGAAGAGGGTCGTCATTGCGATGACACCCGCGGCCATGAACGTGAGATAGCCGACGTCCGGAATCCCCGGAACCGGGGGCACTTCGGAGGTGAGCCGGTTAAAGTTCGCGGACATCGCGATCCCAAAGAAGGCCATCCAGAGGGCGGGCTGGACGAGGGAAGAGATAAGGAGTGTCCGGAACCGCACGAACCGGATCATGTCACGCCAGTAAATCGTGAGAAACCCAAGGTGCATGGTCACCGCCTCGTCGCCCTTGAATGGGCAGCCGAAGGGCGCTCCGCACGCTCCTCGCGCAGTTCACGGCCCGTGAAGTGGACGAACACGTCATCCATCGAGGGTTTCTTCAGGTTGACGGTCAGGATCCGGACCCCGTGACCCCTGAGTTCGTCCATGATCTTCGGGAGGAGGCGGGTGCCGTCTTGGTTGACGAGGGCGACGAACCCGTTCGTCTTCTCCTTCACCTCCGTCACCTCCTCCATTGCCCCGAGGATCTCTTTTGCTCTCCCGTTCTCGCTCGTCTCCATGTAGATGACGTCCTCCCCAAGCCTGTTCTTCAGTTCCCAGCCCGTTCCGGTGGCAATGATCTCCCCATGGTCGATGATACTGATGCGATCGCTCAACTGGTCTGCCTCGTCCATGTAGTGCGTGGTGAGAAAGATGGTGGTGCCCTCTTCGTTGACTGCCTCGATGTAGTCCCACATCCTCCTCCTCGTCTGGGGGTCAAGGCCAATGGTGGGCTCGTCCAGAAAGAGCACCCTCGGCCGGGTCATCAGCCCACGTGCGATCTCGAGCCTCCGCTTCATCCCGCCGGAGAGGTGCTTGGTGAGAGTGTCGCGCTTCCCGTCGAGCTCGACTACGGCAAGGAGCTCCTCGATCCGTCTCCTCCGCTCCCCGTGCGGCATCCGGTAGAGGCATCCATGGAATTCCAGGATCTCCCAGCAGGTCATGTCCCGGTCGAGCGTCACTTCCTGGAAGACGATCCCGATGGACTCGCGGACCCTCGCGGGTGTTTTCGCGACATCGAATCCCGCCACCCGTGCTTCACCCTCCTGGAGGGGGAGGAGCGTGGTGAGCACGTTGATGGCGGTGCTCTTGCCGGCGCCGTT
>DUGV01000244.1 GCA_013331225.1 Methanolinea sp. | reverse complement strand
ATGAACTGTTGCAGGGCCTGGAGGGCCTGCTCAGACCTGTATTCCTGGTAAAACCCGAGGAGCGCATTGACGAGGACGAAACCCAGGATGACCACCCCGTCCACATACTCGCCGATGAGGATGACGATGACCGCGGCAACCAGGAGGAGATAGATGAACGCCGACCTGAACTGCCGGAGCGCGATCTCCCACCAACGGACCTGGTTTGCAGTGATCTCGTTGTATCCTTCCTTTTCGAGCCTCCGGGACACCTCATCCGCCGAAAGCCCCCGGGCAAGAGAGCTGCCTAACTGCGCCAGGACCTCTTCTTGTGAGCGCGTGGCTAAATATTTCGTATCCGGCCGGGTTGATGCCATCGTGAGAGATCCTTTTGTGTGAGGAAGATCTTCAGTATCCTCTCCCGTTTAACCTTCGCATTCCCGCAGGCATGCCATATGGGGGGATGCCGGAAACAGACCCCAATGGGGAGAGAAACAATAGCGAAAACCCTTTCACCACCAGTGGAAAGGCAGGACTTCAAGCCAGGAACGCATGCATACAATTGATGCGATGCCGGACCCTGCGGATGTATGCCAAAAAAGAGAGAGGGACGATGGTGTTCTCAAATAGTACAGGACGGCGTCCAGCTGAAAGGCCGCTGGGGAGACGGTCCATACCTCATGTTCCGAATCTCCGAGGCGAGATCGGCCATTGTGGAGGGTTCGTTCGGGTTGATACCATCCAGGCTTCTCCACTGGGCCGCGTAACCGGGAAGATTTCCCGGGGAGACGGGGGTAAAGTAATCCAGGGAGTTCCCGGAAAGCCCTGGTTTCGATGGAGTCACGAATCCCGCTGCAGCCGGTGCAAGAAATAGGGTTGCGACCAGCAGCAGGGCCAAGATACCTGCCACTTTTCTCTTCATTTCAACATTTGTCGAATTTTGCCATTCAAATAGTTTCAGGTCTTACCATCCCGGATACCGCGCAATCTCTCAATCGTTTGAATCGCATGCCCGGCAAAGCGCAACCTTGTTGACCTGTGTTCCAGTGGAGATCCTAACCAGATGGATGAAGTACACCTGCAGCAGACAACAGGGAATCAGTGAATAATCCTTCTGTAGCATGGCCCTCCCGGGTCCGGAACGCCGACACCCCGGACTCTTCCTTCGGAGATTCTCTTCCCATCGCGTGTGGGAAATAGAGAGAAAGGACTGCCGTCCTGGTGTAAGGGGGGACACACCAGGCGTATCCGGCAGTGTGGGGAGGATAGATCCACCCTTTTTGTCCGGTTATTCCTGCAGCAGCCAATAGGTATACCTCCATGCCCACTGCAGTATCAACTGGTATAACTGCTGAAAGCAAGAGTGTTTCGATTTGAGCTCCCTGTATGGACATTAAAAAAAAGTGTGATGATTTTCGTCGGAAAATTGCCGCCATCCTCCCGGATCCTCGCCGGAACACACCCCGTAATCGACTGAGTAGGGAAGGACAGGGTCCCGCACCGTGTTGCATGGCATCACACCCACGCATCCCGACCTGGCCTTGTGAATCCATTCCGTTTCCTGCAGGAGCAGTCCACGACCTGTCCTCTGGTTCTCCCCAAATCCCCACTCCTCATAAAAATTCAATACACCTATATACTTCCTCGCAAATGGTTCTCCATCAAACCCGGATCAATCCGGAGGAGATGTTTCTATGAATCCACACCGTACACTCATCATCCTCTTCCTTCTACTGGCCCTCTGCGCCTGTTGCCTCCCCCCCGCGGCAGCTATCCTCCCGTCATACTGCTTCCGGGGGACCGTGACCGACCTGTCGCGTTCAGACAACACCGTCACTGTCCTCGTGACACACAAGTGGGGCTGCGAGTACTTCGACGCCGCCGCGACATGCAACTGGAAATCGATCAGCCCGCAGATCCTTTCGGGCACCGCACCCACTCCCGAGGTCTTTGATTATGTCAGGATCGGATCATCAGTAGAGGCAGGGAGCATCGGGTCGCAGGGTGAACGATGGGTCGGCATCGGGGTCCTGACACCCTCGTACTCCTCCGAGCCCCTCCATGCGACCCGTCTCTTCGGGGACCTGGGCATTCTTCGAGCCCCCCTTGCATCCAGGTACAGCCTGGCGGTCTTTACACAACCGGACTGCGGAGAATGCGCTGGTGCGGTATGCGTGGCACAGTCCACAAACGTCACCATCTCCCGTGACGGCCTTGAGATGCTGGCCGTGACGCTTCTCCCAGGAGAGGAGGTAATCTGCACGGACCCTGCGGACGGGTCTGGCGTCACCCTCACGTTCGTCTCCGGGCAGGCATCGGTGAACCTCTGCCCTGACACGCCTCCCGGGATGTCGGGGGTCCAGCCTATCTCGGTCTTCGTCGTCCACGTCAACCAGGGAGGACCGGGGCCCAGTCCGACGAGGACCCCGGTCTCCACCGGGTTTCTGAGCGTGTCCTCGATCCCTTCCGGGGCAACCATCATCCTTGACGGGGTGTCAAAAGGCTCAACCCCGAGGACAATCTCCGGCATCGAACCAGGGGTGCATGCCCTTGTCCTTGAAAAGGACGGGTATGCGCCATACGAAAGAGACGTGACCATTTCTCCCGGGAGACCGACAACAGTGACTGCGACCCTCACAGCTACCTATGGGAGCCTGCGGATCCAGTCCTCACCGTCAGGGGCAGCTGTCCTCTTCAACGGGACCGCCATCGGGTCTACCCCTCTCGTCGCCAATGATCTCGAGCCGGGAACGTATGCTGTCTCCCTCTCGAAGACAGGGTACGAGACCGCCAACCGCACGGTGGCTGTGACGCCGGGAAAGGAGCAGCTCCTGTTTGTCGCACTGTCCAAAAAGACGGACGGATCCGACAAGATCGATGCGTTCATCGCGGCACTCCAGGATGAGGGCTTCACTGTCCAGCAGGGGAAGTTCGAGGCCTTCGATGTGCTCGCCATGTACGATGCCGGCGTCATCCCGAGCTGCTACGGCAATAACCCGAGCACCCCTTACCTCGTCTACAAGCTTCCGGGTTATCCCGGTCTTGCCCAGGGGGGAAGAGTATCAGATGCACCCATCAGGCCAGATAACAAAGGCCTCTGGCTGGATTACTTCATGGAGCCAAACGAGGCAATTGTCTTCGTGGGATCCACCCCTCCAGAGGTGAAATACTACAGCTACCGGAGTTATATCGGGACCCGCTGGTTCACAGAACTGGATGATTTCGAGCGTATATTTGCAAGTCTCGGCGACACTGTCAATAATTATCGCATCAATGTCGGCACGACACCAGGCCAGTTCACACCGGGCCCCTACGAAAAACCCGTGATGATCATCACTACCGGTGACATGAGTACAAACGATCTGGTCCGGAAGGCTGCCCTGAAGGCAGGGTACCCGACAGGGATAATCAATACCGATATCATCCCTTCAGGGCTCATCCGGATGGGCCTGTCGAACACTTCGGACACCATCACATTCATTCACCGACTGGCCTTCTTTGCCAACGAGACACGGGGGAATGAGTATCTGAACGGCACTCCGGGCTATGTCTTCAGGCTTACACCGAACACCCCGCACACTCAACAGCCCTATGGTGTGCCGCGGCTCATCGTGAGGGGGACAGGCGACACCCATGAGCTTGACCTCCTGAAGACACAGGAGGCACTCCGGGATGCCATCGTCGCCAGGTACGGAAACGGCATGGTCGCAACCGCGAACGAGTCGTATATCTGGATCCTCGAAGGGTATGATTCACTCCAGCGGGAATCCGACGCTCTTGGGGATAACCGGGACGCATTCTACCTGCGGAACGGTGATTACCTCCTCTCTGACGATGATTTTGTCATCGTTTACGGTGTCAACCACCAGGCAACCGGAAAAGTGGTCTACACGAACATCGCGGTCTACGGGACCGAAGCATTGAACGGCGTAGTTGCAGTCACTGATGCCGATATTGCCGGTTCTGCCAATTCTTACCTCCCAGGAAATCCCAATGCCGGCCTCTTCTATGTCTGGAAGTTTGCACG